>JAWODE010000331.1:0-10592 GCA_046483455.1 Candidatus Hydrogenedentota bacterium
GACCGCGACACTCTTCCGACCACGCGCTCCTGCGCGTGGTCTCCACTCCGGCAACGGGGGACGGGCTGTCTAGACCGTCGATAAGACTACTGCGGACGGATACGTGCGCTTTCCTTGTAATGACTCGTAGTGACCGGGGAGGGCGGCGGTCCCACATTGGTCAAATTTTCGGGGCAGCGCCACACGGACAAACACGGACACACACGGCGCGGCCCTGATCGTTTCACGAGGAGTCGGTAGGCCCGGTTCTTACCGTCATTGCTGCTAAGCGGGCATCAAGGTGGATTGGAAAATCCGCCCCCCTTTACGGCGTGCGCGTAAAACGACTTGAGAGCGAATACGGATTTTCGAGGCAGGGAACCATGAGCCGGCGGCTGATCCGCACACCATGAAAATGGGGGCGACTTATTCAAAAACGCTGGGACAGTCCCGTCTCGCTCCTTCGTCGCTCCCTTGGTACAGTCCCGGTTTTTGAAATCTTCGAGGCAGCGAACCATGAGCCATGGGGCTCACGCGTAGACAATGAAATACAAGAATTCACCCCGAAATCGGCTGCCGCCAACCACGTTCCGGCAACGGAGGACGGGCATTCCTGCCCGTCCATAAGACCCACGCGGACGGTTACGTCCGCTCTCCTTGTAATAGTGACCGGCGAGGGCGGCGGTCCCACATTGGTTAAATTTTCGGGGCAGCGCCACACGGACAAACACGGACACACACGGCGCGGCCCTGATCGTTTCGCGAGGAGTCGGCAGCCCCGGTTTTTACCGTCATTGCTGCGTAAGCGGGCATCAAGGCGGATTGGAAAATCCGCCCCGCGTTACGGCGTGCGCGTGAAAAGACTTGAGAGCGAATACGGATTTTCGAGACAGGGAACGATGAGCCGGCGGCTGATCCGCACACCATGAAAATGGGGCCGACTTATTCAAAAACGCTGGGACACGGTTTTTGAAATCTTCGAGGCAGCGAAACATGAGCGATGGGGCTCACGCGTAGACAATGAAATACAAGAATTCACCCCGAAATCGGCTGCCGCCAACCACGTTCCGGCAACGGAGGACGGGCATTCCTGCCCGTCCATAAGACCCACGCGGACGGTTACGTCCGCCCTCCTTGTAATAGTGACCGGCGAGGGCGCCGGTCCCACACCGGCGAAATTTTCGAGGCAGACCCTGGTTTGCTGCGCAAACCAGCGCGTCAGTTCCTGCTTTTCGCTCAATCCTGATGTTTCAAGGACTTTTCCAACAGGTCCACGGTGCCGCATGCGCGTAGCGAAAGGCGGGGTGGCGTTTGAGCGCCGCCGCACATGAATTTCCTCAGACACAGGCATAAAACCCATAGAGGGATTGCGGCCGTTTTGCGAAGCCGGTTTCCGCCCGGCAGTTCTCTTCTTGGTGCTTCCCGTGTCGCTGTGTGAGCCTGTTTCGATGCTTCCCCGTTTTATGTTATCCGACGATCTTCGCGTTGGGATGGAGAAGTGCGCCGATTTGCAACCCGGAAACCTTGAGTCGAAAGCGTGTATAGTATTCGGCGAAACATGTCGCGTGGCAGGGGACACGCACGAAAAAGCCATTGTACGGAGAAAAGGGTGAAGTATGGCCAAGCACAAAGTCGCGGTAGTGATGGGCGGGGTGAGTTCAGAGCACGAAGTATCGTTGCGCTCGGGCGCCATGGTGGCGGGGAATCTTGACCGCGAGAAATACGAGGCCATCCCTGTCATCATAACGCCCGAAGGCAAGTGGAAGATTCTCAATGACCGCCCGTGCCACATGACCGAGGCCCTTTCCCGCATTTGTGAATTCGATGTTCAGTGCATTTTCATCGCTTTGCACGGCCCGAATGGCGAGGACGGCCGCATCCAGGGAGTGTTCGACATGTTGGGGATTCCTTATGTCGGGTCGGGCTGCGGTGCCAGCGCTCTGGCGATCGACAAAGTCCGCGCAAAAGCCGTCGCCGCGCACGCAGGGATTTCCGTGGCCCGGGACCGTGTCGTGACGCGCGCCCAGTGGGATGCCGATCACGAAGCGGTTCTTAAAGGTGTGCATGCCGACCTCGGATTTCCGTGCGTGTTGAAAAGTCCGTGCCAGGGTTCGAGTCTGGGCATGGCGATCCCGCGGGGAGTCGGCGAGTTCCGGGAGGCGCTTCTCAATGTGCTTGCTTTTGACGACACAGTCCTGATCGAAGAATACCTCGACGGCGTCGAGGTGACCTGCAGTGTGCTCGATGCCACGCCGGGTGCGCCGCCCCAAGCCCTTCCCGTGACCGAGATTTGCCCGGTGACGGCCACGTATTTTGACTACAACGCGAAGTACGTAGCCGGCGCGACCGAGGAAATCACCCCCGCCCGCATCGCTCCGGAAATCACGAAACAGGTGCAGGATATTGCCGTGCGCGTTCATGCCGCGATAGGTTGTCGCGGTCTGAGCCGGAGTGATATGATTCTGGTCGATGAACGGCCTGTATGGTTCGAGGTCAACACCATTCCCGGTATGACGGAGACATCGTTGTTTCCGCAAGCGGCGGCGGCGGCAGGCATCAGCTTTCCCGACTTGCTCGATCGCCTCGTGCAAGGTTCCATGAAACAGCCGGGCTGACACCACAAGGCCGGGAGGATTTTGGAACGCCGGCCAGGACCGTGCCTGGCGCCGGGGTAAAGGTAGTATCATGGCGATTGAATTCACCAAAATGCACGGCTTGGGCAATGATTATTTATTCATTGATGTGCAGCATTGTCCGGTCGATGATCCCGCCTCACTTTCCCGTGCGATGAGCCACCGCCATCTCGGCGCAGGCGCCGACGGTATTATCCTCGTCATGCCGGGCGAGGGCGATGCCGATTTCACCATGCGTATCTTCAATGCCGATGGAAGCGAAGCCGAAACCTGCGGCAACGGCATCCGCTGCTTTGCCAAGTATGTTTTCGAACGCGGCATGACCCATAAAAAGGACTTTGTCATCCTGACGGGCGCCGGGCCCAACCGCGTCACACTGACCACGGAAGACGGCGCCGTCACATCGGTCCGCTCGAATATGGGAACACCCCGTTTCGAACGTAGTGAGATTCCCATGATGGGTCCGGCCGGGCGGGTTATCGAGGAGAAGCTGACCGTCCCCGGGTATGCGTTCGCCGTGACCTGTGTCAACATCGGGAATCCACACACGGTGATTTTCGTGGATGACGCGACGTCGGCTCCGATCGCGGAAGCCGGTCCTCAGATCGAGAACCACCCCTCGTTTCCCGAGCGTACAAACGTTGAATTTGTGACGGTCGAGGATAAAGACAACATCGTCATGCGCATCTGGGAACGAGGCAGCGGGATCACCATGGCGAGCGGCAGCGGTTCGTGCGGCGCGGCGCTGGCGGCTATGATTACCGATCGCACCAAGCGCCGCGTGAACGTCCATCTCGTGTATGGCCGGCTTACCGTGGAATGGGCGGACGACGGGTTTGTGTATCAGGAAGGTCCCGCTACGGAAGTGTACGTCGGCCAATGGCCAGACGCTTAATCGTTTGCGTTTCGTCCGTCGAGGGCGGTGCGCCGATCAACATGCCTGGGGGTACGTGTCATGGCACTGAAGATCGCAGTCTTGTTATCGGGAAGCGGTACGACTTTGCAGAATCTGATTGATCGGGCCGAAGCGGGCCGGCTCGATGTCGAGTTCGTGTGCGTTATTGGTTCGCGCGCGGAAGCCTACGGCCTCGAGCGCGCCCGAAAACACAACATCCCCGCGATACCCATCGTGCGCAAGGATTACGAAAGCTCAGCCGCTTTCAATACGGACATTTGGAGCGCCGTCCGGGACCACGGCGCGGAATTGGTCGTATTGGCCGGTTTTATGAGCCTGCTTGACATCCCGCCCGATTTCGAGAACCGCGTGATGAACATCCATCCGGCGTTGATTCCCGCGTTCTGCGGAAAGGGCATGTACGGCCATCACGTGCATCAGGCGGTCATCGAATACGGGGTTAAAGTGTCGGGAGCCACCGTGCATTTCGCCAACAACGAATACGATGCCGGCCCCATCATCCTGCAGGATGTCGTGCCAGTACTCGATGACGACACGCCCGAGTTGCTGGCCGAGCGCGTTCAGGAGGAAGAGCGCGAATTGTACCCCGAGGCCATCCGACTGTTTGCCGAAGGCCGTCTCGAGGTGAATGGCCGGCGCGTGCGCATTCGCGAATCCCAATAATCACTTCTGAAAGGTCCGCGCGCTTCTACAGGTGTTCCCGCATTGCCGGAAAGGCCTCCGAGACGCGCGAAGTCAAGCGGTTATGAACGACACGACGGCGGAATTCCGGCAGGGGCATGCCCGACGCAATTTCTGGTTGACCGCAGGTAACGGGGCTGTCGTCATGATGGGCATCTCGTTTATTGCGCCCGACACCGTGCTCGCCTGGTTGGTGTACCGTCTGACGCATTCGTCCCTTTGCGTCGGCCTTATGATCAGCGTCGCCGCCATTGGGATGATGTGGCCCCAGCTCCTGGTTGGCAATTTGGTGGAGACCGTCCAACGCAAGATGCCCATCTACATCGCATTCGCGATTTTTCGTACCCTCGTCACCATGTCTATGGGGATTGTTGTGATCTTCTGGTCCGGGAGCGATTGGGGACTGTTCTGGGTGTTATTCGTTTTATTCATCGCATTTACCAGTGGGGGCGGCGCGTCGCTTGTCCCGTTCATGGACATCGTAGCCAAGGCCGTGCCCCAGCACAGAATGGCGATGTTGTGGGCCTATCGCAGGCTTTTCGGGGGCTTGTTGGGGTTTCTGGTGAGTTTTATCGTGGTATATGTGCTTTCCGAGAGATGCCGGCTGGTTTTTCCGATAAATTACGGCGTCTTGTTTCTAAGCGCCGCGCTGGTGTGTGGTGTGGCGTACGCGATGTTTTCCGTCGTGCGGGAGCCGATCGAAGAGGTCGCGCGCCACCGGGCGCCTTTTGGAACGTTTCTCAAACGGGGGCCGCGCATTCTGCGATACGATGAGGATTTCCGGCGGCTGTATCTCTATCGCTGGGCATGGGCTTTGGGCGCCATGTGCCAGGCCCAGCTCGTGCCCTTTGCCATCGACCACCTTGATGCTCCCGAAAAACAGGCGGGATGGTTTACGGCCGTCATTATGTTGATGGGGGGTGTGGCAAGCTACCTGTGGGGACGCATCACGCAGGCCCGCGGCGAGACGTACAGCCTGCGGCAGTGTGCCGTGATTCTTCTTTTCTCCCCGCTGCTCGCGTTTGGAATGGCGCTGTCGGTCCGTTCGCCTGCACTGGCGGAATTCCTGCGCGCCCACTATTTCGGACCGTTCCTGCTTATGTTCGCGTTGGGCACGATCGCCATCAATGGAAACATGATCGCCAGCACGCCCTACCTGTTGGCGTTGCCCCGCCCTGCGCTGCGCCCGACCTATTTGGGATTCATCAATACGCTGAGTGTGCCCCTCCTGTGTGCCCCGATTTTGGCGGGCGCGCTTGTCGAGCAGTTTTCGTATGCCCTGGCTTTCGGGGTCTCGTGCATAAGCGCGCTGGCGGCCATCTTTATTGCCGCAGGACTGCGCAAGCGGCGCGCCGGGGATTATCCCGATCTTAAACTCGATGCCACCGACACCATTACCAGCGAATGACGGCCGCCCCCCATGTTAGTCCCGACCCGAACGAGGCGAGGAGCACGGTATCGCCTTCGTTAATCCGGCCCTGGGTTGCCGCTTCATCCAAGGCCAGTGGTATGGAGGCGGCTGTCGTGTTGGCGACCCGTTCGATGTTCAGCATGACCTTTTCATCGGGCAGTCCGAGTCGTTTTGCGGCGGCCCGAATGATTCGGGCGTTGGCCTGGTGGGGTACGAACAGGGCGATGTCCTCGAGCTTCACGCCGGCGCGTTTGACCGCTTCGCGGGATGCTTCTTCGAACAGTACCGCGGCCCGCTTGAACAACTCGGCGCCTTTCATCTGCACGTCGCAGTCGGGGCTTTCGGCGTTCTCCTTGGTAATGGGCGATTTCGAGCCGCCCGCCGGGCGGATCAGCAGGTCCGCCCCGGAACCATCCGCGCCCAGATAGGTGGAAAGGATGCCCGCATTGCCTTCTTCGGCCCGCAGCACCACGGCACCGGCCCCATCGCCGAACAATACCGCCGTATCCCGCTTCTTCCAGTTTATCCGATTGGTGGCGGATTCCGTGCCTACCACCAGGACCATGCGGTACATTCCCGAGAGAATATACGCATTCGCCGAGGCCAGACCGTAAAGAAACCCCGAGCATGCGGCATTGACATCGCACGCGGCGGCGTTCTTTGCCCCGAGATTGTTTTGGATAATGCACGCCGTAGCCGGAAACAAATAGTCGGGCGTGGTCGTGCAACACAGAATCAATTCCAAATCTTCGGGGGTTGCGCCCGCCCTGTCCAAAGCTTGTCGGGCTGCCGGCGTTGCCAAGTCGGAGGCCCCCTCGCCCGGACCCGCAAGATGGCGTTGTCCGATACCCGTCCGTTTACGAATCCATTCGTCCGACGTATCCGTTATGGTTTCCACTTTCGCGTTGGTCCAGACGGTCTCGGGCAGAAATCCCCCCGAGCCGATAATACGTGCGCGCTGCATACGGTTCCTCCCTCGGATTGTTCTGACCGGCCGAAGCCGCACTACCCGGACTGGATGCTCGAATTCCCCGGGAAGAAGCGCCGGCCGCCGGTATGCTCAAAATGTGCAGGACCCCACATAGCCCCTGGCGAAATGCAATCGCATCATCAAGCGGCGAAGCATAAACCAGTTGGCACCGTATCCTCAATTTTCTGGTGACGGAAAAGCAGGGCCGGGGGAGTTGTTGAAAAAGCCGGGCCGTGTATCGCACACGCGAAAAGCGGCCGGGACAGCGAACCATGAGCCCTTCGTCTTACCCGCACACCATGAGCCTCCCTGGCTGTGTCGCGGTTTCCGACCGCGACACTCTTCCGACCACGCGCGTCTGCGCGTGGTCTCCACTCCGGTAACGGAGGACGGGCTGTCCAGCCCGTCCATAAGATCACTGCGGACGGATACGTCCGCGCTCGTTGTAACGATTTGTAATGACCAGCGAGGGCGGCGGTCCCACACTGGCCAAATTTTCGGGGCAGCGCCACACGGACAAACACGGACGCACACGGCGCGGCCCTGATGTTTCACGAGGAGGCGCTAGGTCCGGTTCTTAGCGTCATTGCTGGATAAGCGGGCATCAAGGCGGATTAGAAAATCCGCCCCGCGTTACGGCGTGAGCGTGAAACCTCTTGAGAGCGAATAGGGATTTTCGAGGTAGCGAACCATGAGTTGTGGCGCTCACCCGGAGACGATGAAATACAAGAATCCACCCCCAAATCGGCTTCAGCCGATTTGAAGACGACGCACGGCGAAGCGGTTGCTGGCCCCCCGCCAGCGGGGGACAAGCGCTCCGAACCAAGTATTTTCGAGGCAGACCCGGGTTTGCTACACACACCGCATGGTTAGTCCCTGTTTTTCGCTTCATTCACCCGATTCAAGGGCTTTTTCAACAGGTTTACAGTTTCGGTTTTTGAGATGATCGAGGAGGCCTCAAGTGTCTAGGACGATATCGTCGGGGTCGATGATGGGCGTTCCGGCTTGGCAGAGGGCGCAGTTGGCGGGGTCCCAGCTTTGCATGTCGAGGCGGGCGAGGGGGTGGTAAGGGCAGTCGAAGAGGACTTCCCCTGCGCTGCGGTCGATGAGTACGGCAACGCCGGCGATTTCGACGCCGCGTTCGCGAAGATGGGCGATGCTTTTTTTGACGGAGCCGCCTGTGGTGGCGATGTCTTCGACCACTAAAACCCGTTCGCCTTTGTTGAGCCGAAAGCCCCGTTTGAGCGCCATGGCGCCGTTGTTCTCTTTCTCGGTAAAGGCCGCGCGGCATTCGAGGTGGCGGGCCGTCTCGTAAGCGAGAATGATGCCGCCGGTGGCGGGGCCGACAACCAAATCGATGTTGGCGTTTTTGAAGGGCTCGGCCATGGCGGCGCAGAGGCGTTCGGCGATTTCGGGATATTGAAGCACCCGCGCGGCTTGCAAGAATTGGCGGCCATGGCGGCCGCTGGCGTAGATGAAATGGCCCTCGAGCAGAGCCCCGGCTTCCCGAAATGCGTCAAGTACTTCTTGTTCAGTCATCCCTGCAATTCCTTCTGGATCAAGCGTACGGCTTGGGGGGGATTCTCGTGCTTCAAGATGGGCCGGACGACGACAATCATATCCGCCCCGGCGTCAGCGGCTTCGCGCGGGGTCATGATGCGGGCCTGGTCGTCTTTCGCGGCCCACTTCGGCCGAATGCCGGGAGTGACGATGAGCGGGTCCGGGCCGACCGCTTCGCGCACCATAATTATCTCGCGGGGGGAGCACACAATACCGTGCGCACCGGCATCGACCGCGAGTTTCGCCAACCGGGGCACGGCCTGTTCTGCTGTTTCCGGAATGCCGATCTCATCGCGAAGCATGTCATCCGTCAGGCTTGTGAGCACGGTGACGGCGAGAATCCGGGCTTGAGTTGTTTCGACGGCTTGGCGCGCAGCGGAAATCATCGCTTTGCCGCCGGAGGCATGCACCGTGACAAGTTTAGCGCCGAGGTCCGCGGCGGCTTTCGATGCCTTGGCCACGGTATTGGGGATGTCATGGTACTTGAGGTCGAGAAAAACGTTTTTCCCAAGCGTGCGAACGGCGGTAACGATATCCGGACCGCAACGGGTAAACAATTGCGCACCAATTTTAAACCATTCGCATCCGGCTGCGATATCCACCGCGGCCAAAGCCTCCTCGCGCGTATCAACGTCTAACCCTGTAATAAGTTGTGTTTTTCCGCTCATTATGCATCCATTTGGTTATGCTTGCATCGCTCCAATGATTTGTTTCACATCCGGGATATTGTGCCGGCGCAGGTAGTCCTCGATGCCTTCAACGATCCGCAAGGCGATGTCAGGTTGCCGAAACGACATGGACCCGACGGATACGGCCGTGGCTCCGGCGAGCAGAAACTCGATAGCGCTTGCCGCGCCGGCGATACCTCCGGTCCCAATGATGGGAATGCGGAGAACCCGGGCGGCGTCCCACACCATTTTGATTGCGACGGGGCGTATTGCCGGTCCGCTCAATCCTCCCACGATATTGGCCAGGCGTGGCTTGCGCGTTTCAGGGTCAATAGCCATACCGAGAAGCGTATTGATGAGGCATACGGCGTCCGCTCCGGCTTCTTCAGCAGCCAACGCCGGTTCCTGGATGTTCATGACGTTTGGCGTCAGTTTGATGTAGAGAGGAAGCTTTGTTGCCGCCCGAATGGCTCGAGTGTACTCCGAAATTGCGTCGCAGCTCTGCGACACGAGAACCGCGCCTTTGGCCGTGCGCGCATCGTGAACATTCGGACACGAGAGATTGGCCTCGATGGCGTCCGCGGCCCCTTCGGTCTCGAGGGATTGCGCCAACCGGGCGTATTCATCCGGTGAATACCCATAGATGTTGGCGATAATGGTTGCTCCTTTTTCGCGCAAATACGGGACTTTCTCGATGAGGAATCGTTCGAGGCCCACGTTCTGGAGTCCGATCGCATTGAGCAATCCCGCGGGTGTTTCGACCAGGCGCGGGGGCTTGTTGCCGGCCCGGGGCTTCAGCGAGATGCTCTTCGTCGTTACCGCACCCAGGAGGGACACGTCGAAATACTGCCCGAATTCCTGGCCGTAACCAAACGTGCCCGACGCGACCGTTACCGGGTTTTTCATCGGCAGGCCGCCGAGTTCAATGGCCATTATCGGTGAATCAGAGGTCATAAGCCGTGTTATGCGCTTCCCAGTCTATGAGTGTGGCGTCGAAGATAGGGCCATCGACACAGACCCGAACCATTTTCTCGCCCTCGCGCTCTTCTTTCGATTCGACCACGCATCCCAGACACGCCCCGTCGCCGCATGCCATTTGCGCTTCCAGTGAAACCAGGCAATTGGCGCCGGCTCGCCGGGCAACCTCGGCGGTAGTCTCCATCATGATCATCGGACCGCACGCATACACCCGGCTCTCGGGTCCCGGATTCAAACGTTCGAGCATTTCAGCCGCATAGGCTTTTTCGCCCGCGGACCCGTCATCCGTTGCAAGGTGTACTGTGCAGCCGAGAGCCTTGAATATATCTTCGCAGAGGAGCAGGTCTTTGTTTCGCGCGGCGAGGACCACCTCGGGAGGTTGCCGGCAGGCATTCAGCAGCGCCTTGGCGAGAGCCGGGAAGGTCGCCACGCCGATGCCGCCCGAGACGATAATGTGGCGCTTAAAACTTTTGTCAATAGGAAAGCCATTCCCCAGTGGCCCCTGAATCGAGCATTTCTGCCCGGGCATGCGCTGGGCGAGAAGACCGGTGCCTTCGCCCTCGACTTTGTAGAGTATGCTGATGCCGTCGTCGTGAATCTCCGAGAAACACATGGGCCGGCGGAGAAAAGGATAGAGGGTTTTGGCTACCTCGACCATGCAGAATTGGCCGGGTTTGGCTGCACGAGCAATCTCGGGGCAATGTAGGCGGATACGCCAGTGCCCCGGCGCGCCATGGTCATGCGCTATGATTTCACACTCCTGGATAAACCGCATCTCACGTCCTGCCTCGATCCA
>JAWODE010000386.1:0-6374 GCA_046483455.1 Candidatus Hydrogenedentota bacterium
CCGCTGTCCGTGGGCAATACCACGTGATGGGTTTTCAGCATGTCGCGCACGGCTGTGCTTAATGCGCGCTTAAGCGGAAAAAAGGACCTACGCGGAATCCGCGCAAGTCCTTTGTTTTCATGGTGGAGCTGAGGGGGATCGAACCCCTGACCTCTGCATTGCGAACGCAGCGCTCTCCCATCTGAGCTACAGCCCCGTATCGGCCTTTAATTATGCTGTTTGGCCTGCGGCCACGTGCATCAAAGCGTAGCAAAACGTTTTGGAGTAAGTCAAGCAGGACCGCGGCGTTTCAGCACTAGATACAGGGCGATTGGGCCACTCGCGAGGCACGCTATGATGGATAATGCGAGTCCCATCTGAAAGCTGCGGGGGAAGTAGTTGAATGTAACCGTGTGTTTGCCTTCGGGAACGACAACGGCCCGGAAGGCCCCATATGCTGGGAAGATTTCCGCGGGGGTCTCGTCGATTGTGGCCGTCCAGCCGGGGTAGTAGGTGTCGGTGAAGACCAGAATGGCGGGTTCGTTCGCTGAGATTTCTATGCTGGCGTGGGTATAGCTGCGCTCGATGAGTTCCGCGTTGCCGACGTCTGCGCTCGTGGAATGAGGCAGGGGTTGCCCCGGAGGCGCATCGGTGAGCACAGTGGTGGTAGGATCGAAATCGTCCTTGCCCATACGGGCATACAATTGTTCGACATTCTCGCTGCTCTCGGCGTTTCCGATTAGAAATGCCCGTGGAAAAGCCTCGAGATTGCGCATAATGTACGTTTTGTCGTAAAGCCCGATGTATTCAAATCTGGGATCCGATTCCTCCACGTCGTAGGAAGCTTCGCGAAACAAATAATAGTCCGCGCTGCATAGGGGTTCGCGCTTTGCCCATGGGCAGAGTTCGCCATACTCCCATAAGAAATCCTGGGTCCGCTTGGGAATAAGGGCTTCGTAGGCATAAATCCCCTCGAGATCGTACGCGTACATGTGTCCAGGGTCTATGCCCGCTGTTTTGAAATAGAACCGGGCATGTGTGCCGAGTGCTTGCAGGTGTCTGGTGAGTTCCGTTTCGGGATAGAGCCACGCTCTTGGAGCAGTCGCATTCAGGTCGCGGGAGGTCACGAGCAGGTCCGTCGCCGCCAAAGCGCAGAGACCGTAGATAAACAATGGACCGCGCGCCCTTCGAAAGCACGCGATGGCGAGAATGGTCAGCGTACCTGATGCGAATATGCCGGCGATGATCATGGGATGGATAACGTCGGTGTGCGGGCTTGTAGGGGGAGCCAGAAGTCTGTGGAGGGCGACAAGGATGCTTCCGCCGGCGATACAAAGCGCCCCCGTGAGGAGTAACGGTAGTCTCTTGCGTCCGTTTTGCCACCAGCAGTCGAATCCAATGGCGGCTAAAAGAGGGAGCGCAAACATGGCGAATACGATGTAATAACAGCGCATCATGGCATCAAGAAGGGGCAGTTTTTGAATTGGCTCCAAAGCTGGAAGGGGGAAGGCCATCAGCGCGAGAAAAAAGGCCGGTAAGGACAAGGCGATGACATGCTTGCGGTGTTGTACAATGCCTGAGACCTTTGGGGTCCTTGAAACAGAGTCGACTTGCCCGGATGGCGACATTGGTGATAAATGGCGTGCCTGGGTAAGCAGCAGGAACACGCCTACCCAAACCACGATGCCCGGATACAAGGATGTTATATATGAGGTGTTAATGTCCGGGCTTCCCCAATAGGTCCCGTCGAGAGTATGGCCATAGAAACGCGGGGCCCAAAAAGCGCTTACCACGCTTGGCGGCAGAAAAAATTGGCTCTGGAGGTTTGCTTCCGAGCGGGCGACATGGATGGCGCGGGGCACATACTCGGCGAAAGGCAGAAGCTGGGCCGAGCAGAGCAACACGGCGATGGTCCAGGCTCCCAGTGCGACGACAACCGGTTTCCAGATTTGGCGACGGTTTTTGGGGGACATAAGAAGACGAAGAATAAAATACCCGCCGACGCCCAGGCCGAAAGCGAATGCCGTTTGCGGATGGCCCGCAAGCATTAGCATTGCTCCGCCGAAAGCCAATGCAAAGAAACCGCGGCGGTACTTGCCCTGCACGATAATTTCAGCACCCATTAAAATGACCGGTGTCCAGGCGCTGACATCGGTCGGCGTCCAATGCGTCCACGTAACGTTATAGCCGGAAAGCATCCAGGCGATGGAGAAAAAGACGCACGCCGGTCTTGAGAGTCGGAATACCCAGGCACATAAGAAAGCCGTCATACCGGCGAGCCACAATTTAAGCAAAACGAAAACGGTGGTTGCATAGTAGATGTCCATGAAAACAAAAAGCAGCCGTGGCGGGTAGAACACGGTGCTCTGGAAATTGGCCAGTAGGGGCATGCCCATCTGTTCCAAAGGATTCCAGAGAGGCCACTCCCCCGCTTCGAGCGCCCGGTCCGCCAGTGCATAGAATTTGGGGAACATGATCAGGGTTTCGATGAGATTCTTGTTCGGAGTGGGCCGGTAATTCTCGGGTTTGTGAAGCTCCCACGGAGGCAGTTCGTAAATGAGCCCACCGGGTATAGCCACCTCGCCCGCGAAGAAGACCCGGGGAAACAACGCCACCAGCAGCGCCCCAAGCACAAGGCCATGGATAACCAGAGCTTTCCATGTGAGCGGTTTGCGAGTATTCTCCGTTGTCATAAAGGAACGGGTCCCTTGTTGATGGAATGTACCCAAGCTATTTCCATACGGCTCCGGCAGACGATGTTCGGCCCAACACGATGAGTGCCGCCAATGCGCTTCCCAACAGGGCGATAACTGAAATTACCATTCCTATTTTGAAAGATAAAGGCTCGTAATAAATTTCGACCGTGGATTTTCCGGCGGGGACCCGTAAGGCGCGAAACGCATAATAAGCCGGGAAGACTTCAGCCGCACTGCCATTCACCAAGGCATGCCAACCGGGATAGTAATTGTCCAGGAGAACCAGCACGGCTTCCGTAGGGCTATCCGTCGATATCTTAACGGTTGAGGGACCCCATTCGAGGATAGTGGCTTTACCTCTCGCGGTTTGGGAGTCGTTTGCAGAAAGCGTTTCCACCGGAAAATCGGTGAGGACAGATTGGAGAGGATCAAAACCGGGTTCTCTCATCCGTTCGAACAACGCGTCTATTGAGGGCAGGGTCTCGATGCGATTAACCAGAAATGCCCGAGGGAACGCCGATGGGTCCTTGTAAACAGCTATCCCATCGAGTGTCGTGAGATAGCAAAATTCCGGTGAGTCATTATCCGAGCGCGGACCCGCACCTTCACGAAATAAATAGTAACGGGTTGAGGAAAGGGATCTGACATTGTCCCAGTTATCTCCTCCGGTTTTGAACATCATCTCCCACATACAACGTTGCGGACTGATTGCATCCCACATGTTCAAAACTTCTATATCGTAATAAGAGAAAAATACACCGGGGAATACGCCCGCGGTTTGTTCATTGATACGCGTGGGATGTGGAAGCTCCTGCAGGTATTCCGTTAAGGGCGTGTTCGGAAACAGATGCTCTCGAGGCGTTGTCGGAAGCGTTCCTCGGGCGGCGAAAAGCATCTCCAGGCTCACCACCACGCATATACCCCACGAAACACATTTTGACCCACGGGGAAAGAAATGGCAGGCGGCCATCGTAAGTGCGGCTGCGATAGCTGTTATCGCCAAAGCAATTTGAAACAGCACATATCCTTTGAGTCTCATCATTGTCAAGACCGGTTCGTGGAAGTGGAACAAGGCAAGTATAGCTACGATCACAACCACGACAATTGCCCCGGGCGCAAGCAAGTGCTTTAGCGACCTGCGGCGAGAAAGCCAGTGTTCCAATCCGAAAGCGCCCAGCAAGGGCAAGGCGAATAGAGGAAAAGCCGCATACCAAAAAGGCCAAACGGCCACCTTATGAAGAATTCCTGAACAAGCCTCGAGTGCCATCGTCAGGCCACATGCAGCGGGTATCAGCAAGGCAATCACTTGCGTTTTTCGCGTTCGGGATAGCTTGCCGGGAGCAGCTAACAAGGCAATCGAGGCGAAAGTAGCGGCGCCAATGTAGATATACGACAGTGTGTTCGAATTGTCTGCATTATCATTCCAGAAATTGCCATCGGCAGCGTGTCCAAAAAAGCGAGGCACAATGGTTGCAACCAATCCTTGCGGGGGCAACCCCGCCGATTGGCTTATTTGGTGCCCTCCGCCAGCATGGAAGGTAACGCTATTCAATACCAACTCGAAGAAAGGGACGATCTGGATTGCGCAAACGCCTAAGGCCAATATCCAAGCCCCCAAAGCCAGTCCGGCACTTCGCATAAAACGGGCAGCCGTTGGTCGCACAAATGCCATTCGAATCAGGAAATAGGCCCCGATCCCGGCCGAAGCGGTAAAGGCATTTTCGGGATGACCGGCCAGCAGAATGAGAGTCGCTCCAGTTAGCAGAAGTGCGAATCCTTTCTTGTAGCGTTGTTCTACAAGAAACTCCGCTCCCAGGAAGACAAGGGGCACTATGCCCATTACGGCAGGAAGAGGCCAGTAGAACCATGTAATACAGAAGCCGCCAAGCATCAGGGCGATGGAGAACAAACGGGCCGGTCCCTGACTCAGCCGCAAACCTCGCGCGCATAGGTAGGCGGTAAGCCCACAGAACCATAACTGAAGGAGCATCTTTACGGTCTCGGCCGTCCACATATCGAAGACCATGTGAAAAAGGAAAAAGGGCCAGAACACGGCGCTTTGGTAGTTCGCCAATAGGGGCGCCCCGCCTGCCTCGAGGTGATTCCAAAGGGGCCATTCTCCATTCTGCAGAAATTGTCGGCTGAGGGTATTCAGTTTGGCAAAAAAGAAAAGATATTCTTTCGTGGGATGATTATGGACAGGAACATATTCTGGAGGTTTGTAGTGTTCCCAGGGTGGATGTTCGTAGAGATAATAGCCGGGAATCGTGCATTCGCCCTGCAAAAAAATCGCGGGGAAAAGCAATGCGATAAGAAATAAAAGAAACAGACCATGTGCCGCAATTTCTTTCCACGTGACGTGGTTCCGGGAACATGTCTGCTCGCTGCTTTCTTTGCCCACGCTTAAGCCTCCTTGAAGAATCACGTGTACATTGGTTTGGGGGGCGATCATAACTCTTGACATTGCATAATTACTAATATTTGGACTCTCCCAATCGCGGCCCGGATTCATATTCTAAGTGCAAGGAATAGAGGTGAGGGCTGAAGCTTTTCCCGTCGGAGCCGTCCGTCGCTCACCCCTGAGCGGCGACGGACGAGCGACAGAGGGCAAAAGCTGGGCTTTCCCGTTGGTGAGTCAGGAGCGGGCGAGAAGAAGGAAAGGGGACATCGCAGAGTTCCTTCGGTATCCTTGGGTTGCACAATCCAGAACAACCGAAAGGAGTCTACCGCGATGCCCTATGTCCATCTTACCTCATTTGAGCGGGGTCGGATCCAAGCGCTACGAGAAGAAGGCAAGAGTATGGAGTATGTTGCTGAGCAGTTGGGTCGGAACGTTTCCACAATCCAACGCGAGTTGACTCGAAACCGTTCGAAGAACGGGTACGACGCACAGAAGGCCCAGAGACGCTACGAGCAACGCAGGAAAGCATGCCGTCCGACCAAAAAGCTCGACTATCGACCGCTCTGGGACTATCTCATCGCGCGAATCACGACTGGATGGACGCCCGAAGAGGTGTCGGGAAGGCTTGCACTGGCGTATCCGGATGACCCCGGCATGCGCATGAGTCACGAAGCGATTTACCAAGCCATCTATATCGACGCGCGCCTGCATTTCCTGATCGGCCATCTGCCCCAGGCTCGTCCGAAGAGAAGAAAACGCGGTCAGGGAAAGACCCGTCGTGGTCCGAGTATCCCCAATCGAGTGGGCATTGAGGAACGTCCGGACGTGGTCGAAGACCGTTCGCGCTACGGGGACTGGGAGGGAGACCTCATCGTCGGCGCAAACCAGCAGGGATTCCTGGTCACCCTCGTGGAGCGCAAATCTCTGTTGGTCCGTATCCGTAAGGTCCAATCCCGCCAGGCCGAAGAAGTCGCCGCTGCCGTCATCGAGATGATGCTCGACTTGCCCATCTCCTGGGTCAAGACCATCACCTTCGACAATGGACCCGAATTCGCTCAGCACGAACGGATAGCCGAGGTCTTGCCCCTGGACGTCTATTTCGCGGACCCCTACGCCTCGTACCAGCGCGGCACCAACGAGAACACCAACGGGCTCATCCGCCGTTATTTGCCCAAAGGCACCGACTTCACCGACATTTCTCAAGATTACCTAGACCATATTGCCGAGGAGTTGAACAACAGGCCAAGAAAAAAACTCGGATACCGAACACCAAACGAAGTCTTCCTACAACAGCGCAC
>JAWODE010000395.1:0-3120 GCA_046483455.1 Candidatus Hydrogenedentota bacterium
TAAGCGCCATGCATGCAGCCCTACTATTGTACTCACTGTTACCGTTCTCATCAAGGCTCGCACCGCCGAGCATGCGTATCAAAGCCGCTACGCCAAGCGCGGACTGCTTGGTGGCTCTCACTGAAAATGCGGGCGTAGACGGTTATAATCCGGGCCATGGAAACATCTGAAGAGGCCAGTGTAGAGCACGGCCCGCCCCTCCACACGCTGAAAGCGGTCGTTCGGTACGACGGTGCGGCGTTTGCGGGGTGGCAGGTGCAACCCCAAGAGCGCACGGTGCAGGGCGCCATACAAGGGGCTCTTTCGCGGATTGCGGGGCGGCCCGTGCGTGTGCACGGAGCGTCGCGCACGGACGCGGGAGTGCATGCCCTCGGCCAGGTATGCTCGTGGGAATGGAAGTCAGACGCGGACCTTTCACGGTTGCGGCGTTCGCTATGCAAGATGCTGGGGCCTGCCGTGCGGATCGATACGCTCGAACGGGCCGCCCGTGGTTTCCACGCCCGCAAAAGCGCTCACTCGAAGCATTACGCCTATGTTTTGCACAGGGCTCCGCACCCGGACCCGTTTCTTTGCCGCTATGCATGGACCGTACCGTGGCGCCTCGATCTGGATTTAGCGGCGCGAATGACGGAGCGCGTCACCGGCACGCGTGACTTTGCGGGGTTCCAGGGAGGCGGCAGCGACGTGCGGAATACGGTCCGGACGCTGTTTTCCGTGAAACTCGAGGAAGGGGGCGTTGTGGGACCCGCGACATGCCCGGGAACGTGGCGGCTCGAGTTTCATGGTGACGGTTTCTTGTACAAAATGGTGCGCAATCTCACGGGCACGATAATCGAGATTGCCCGAGGGCATTTGCCTGCATCGCGTCTGGATGAAATGCTTGAGGGATCGGGGCCATATCAGGGGTTCACCGCGCCGCCGCAAGGGCTGTTCCTCTTACAGGTGCGGTACGAATAACAACACAGGGACGCCATAAAGAGATGCGCCACGGAGTACCGCGGCGCATCTAAGGGGTAAGACCTTTTAAGCAGCTTTTCCGGGCGATGGAATGCGTCGCCCCGACCATTCGCGACTTAAGAAAAGCTCTAAGGCCTTAATATGGGTGACCTCCGTGTCTGGAAGAGGCCTCGACCTCCGTGTCTCGGCCGGTACGCTCTATTTATCGGCTGGCCCACCGAAAAACTTGAGGCACGCGGGACTACTTTATTTCGGTGCGGGAATTACGCAGATCTTGAGCGGGCAAGAGAGGAAAAGGGGCGCATTCACGCATCAAAAAATGCGCCACAACTGGGAGATTGCGGCGCACTCAAGGAGGGTAAGCATTCATTGCGTGGAGTGTGGGACAACACCCCGGCACATAAGGCAGCGATTATCCTTGGGACTCTACCTGAATGCTTACGGCTTCAACTGTCGACACCTAAACTATCGGCAAAATACACCGCGATCTTTAGTCGAACGCGACGGGATGAAATATCCGCATGGTGTGCTATTCTGCGTGTCTGATAGAATTTGCGGTGCCGCTAAAAAACAGGGCAAACGAGTCGGGGAAGCGTTCGAGCATGAAGGTTTTGATATTCGGCGCGAAGGGGCAACTCGGAACCGAGTTGTGCCGTATGTTTGAAAACGACAACGAGCTTGTGGCCGTCGATCTCCCCGAGCTTGATATTGCCGATGCCCAAGGCGTGGAGGCGATTGTGTTGCGGAACCGGCCTGACCTGGTCATTAATGCAGCCGCGTATACAGACGTTGAAAGGGCGGAAGATGACCGAGCGCGCGCTTTTGCCGTGAACGAGACGGGCGCGCGCCATGTAGCCGCCGCAGCGGCGCGGGCCGGCTTGCCAGTGGTGTACTACAGCACGGATTACGTCTTTTTTGGCGCGCAAGACAACATGCTCGAACCCGAAGACCCCGTTATGCCGCGGGGCGCCTATGCGGAATCGAAGGCCGCCGGTGAAGAAGCCACCCGCGCGGCGAACACGAAGCACTTTATTCTGCGCACCGCCTGGCTGTACGGTCCCGGTGGGAATAATTTTGTCGAGAAGATGCTTCGGGCGGGTGAAACGCAAGCAGAGGTGAAGGGCGTCCGGGATGAAGTGGGCTCGCCTACGCACACGTTCGATCTTGCCGAGGCAACGCAGGCTTTATGCAGAACCGCGGCATACGGGACCTATCACGCCGTGAATAGGGGGCAGTGTTCACGCTATGAATTCATCTGTGAAATCTTTCGTTTGGCCGGGGTAACCACGCCGGTGACTCCGTGTTCGATGGCCGAGGTGCCGCGGAAAGCACCCCGGCCGGCGTTTTCCGCCCTGTCGACGCGGAAACTCACGGATGCGTGCGGCTACGTGATGCGGCCGTGGCGGGAGGCACTTGCTCATTACATGAAAAGAAGGAAGCAGCAGGCATGAGACAAATCGTAGTAACGGGCGGCGCGGGGTTCATCGGGTCGAATTTCGTGCGGTATATGCTGGCAGCCTATCCCGATGTCCACATCGTCACCTTCGATAAACTGACGTATGCCGGGAATCTCGACAATCTCAAAGGCGTCGACGCAACCCGTCATACGTTCATCAAGGCAGACATCGCGGATAAGAAGGCCATCAAAACGGCTATGAAAGGATGCTCCGCCGTTGTCAATTTCGCGGCGGGCAGCCACGTCGACCGCAGCATCATGGACGCCGATGATTTCATCGCCACCAATGTGACCGGCGTGTACAACATCTGCGAAGCAGCGCACGAGCTGGGCACGTCCCGCGCGCTTTTTGTGTCCACCGACGAAGTGTATGGCAGCATCGATGAAGGCTCATTTACGGAACAAGCGCCTCCGCGGCCGGGGAATCCTTATTCCGCCAGCAAAGCGGCCGGAGACTTGATCGCGCTGGCCCACTTCAACACGTTCGGAACGCCCGTGATCGTCACGCGCGGCTCGAACACCTACGGCCCGTACCAATACCCCGAAAAAGTTCTCCCCCTTTTCGTCACCAACGCCTTGGATGACGAACCGTTGCCACTGTACAGCGGCGGCGAAAACAATGTCCGCGATTGGCTCTATGTCGAGGACCACTGCCGCGGCATCGATACGGTGCTTCAAGAGGGGAAGCCCGGGGAGATATACAATAT
>JAWODE010000539.1:0-4298 GCA_046483455.1 Candidatus Hydrogenedentota bacterium
GGCGGCGTGGCCTTAAAATACAAACGGATAGTAGGAGCGGGTCCGGGCGCAATCGATACAGAAGCCCAGGCCGGCGAACTGGGGAAATGGGTCGATCCGTTTATCGGCACAGGCGGCATTCCATGGATGTGTCCCAATAATTATCCCGGGCCGTCTGTGCCTTTTGGCGTGGTACGGCTGAGTCCCGAGACCGTCTCGATGCTCACGCGGGACCGGGCCCTCAATAAATCGGGTTATTATTATGGCGACAACAAAATGCTGGGTTTCAGCCACACGCGCCTGAATGGGACGGGGGCGGTGGATGGGGGCCATTTCCTGGTGCGCCCGTCTCTGGCTGCAATCGAGCTCGCGAAACCTCGAGAAGAGCGCTACGATACTTTTTCGCATGCGGCCGAAGACGCCTTTCCCGGATACTACGCAGTCCGTCTGTCTAATGCGAGCATCCTGGCGGAACTTACCGCGACCCCCCGGGTGGGCGTGCACCGCTATACGTTTCCGACTGGTAAACCCGCTCGTGTGCATATTGACGTATCCAATGCTTTGGGCGGACGGCGCAGCGAGGAAGGCGAAGTTCGAATTTCCCCTGCAACCGCTGAAGTCGAGGGTTCGGTGCGCACGTTCGGGACGTTCGCGGAGCGATACGGCGGCATCAAAGTGTACTTCGCCGCGCGTTTTAACCGTCGTTTCGATGCTTACGCCACCTGGTGCGGTTCGGAATTCATGGCGGACCATGCAGAGGCCGCTGGTGACGAAGTGGGCGCAGACTTCACCTTCCATGCCGGTGACGGGCCGCAAGTTGTGGAGCTGCGGCTGGCCCTCTCGCATGTGAGCATCGCCAACGCCAAAGAAAACCTCGAGGCAGAGACCGCCGGCAAAACGTTCGACCAAATTCTCGAACAAGCCAAAACCGCCTGGGAAGAGCGGCTGTCGCTTATCAAGATTACCGGCGGCACGGAGGAACAGCGCACCATCTTCTACACCGCTCTCTATCGCGTTTTTCAGATGCCAACGGTGTTCAACGATGTGAACGGCGAGTATCTCGGTTTCGACAAAGGGGTGCACAAAGCGGAGGGATTCCGCTATTTCACGGACATGTCGCTCTGGGACACGTTTCGCACGACGCACCCCCTCTATACCCTGATCGCTCCGGACGAGCAACGCGACATGATCGTCTCGCTCATCCACATGGGCGAGCAGGGTGGTGGCTGGCTGCCCCGTTGGCCCTCGGGCAACGGCTACACCAATTCCATGCTGAGTACCCCCGCCGATATCGTTATTTCCGAGTCGTATCTCAAGGGCATCCGTGATTTTGACATCGAAACGGCTTACGAGATGATGCGGCGGACCGCGTTGGAATCCACGCCCAAGGGCGCGCCATTCTCGGGACGCGAGGGCATCGAGCATTACCTCGAATATCAGTACTGCCCCGCCGAACGGATGAAGGAGGCTGTGTCGCGGACTTTCGAGTTCGGATGGGCGGACAACGCCCTCGCTAATCTCGCGTATTATGGCTTGAAGAAGAAAGAGGATGCGGCCCTTTTCCGCGAACATTCAACGTATTACCGCAACCTGTGGAATCCTGATACTCAGTATTTCCAGCCGCGCACGTCGTCGGGCGCCTTTGTTGAGGCCTTCGACCCGCTGAAACTCAGTTACCTCGACCGCACGGGTGAACTTACCAATGACTACGTGGAAGGCAGCGCGCTGCAGTGGCGCTGGGGCGCGCCCTACGATGCCCGCCGAATGCTCGAGCTGTTCAAGAGTCCCGAGTATTTTGTGGATGAATTGAATGCATTTTTCGAAAACGCCGACCCGGGCATGAGCGGATTCCTCCCCTCCTCGTATTACTGGCAGGGGAATCAACCCGATTTGCACGCGGCGTACCTGTTCAACGAAGCGCTGCGCCCCGACCTCACCCAGAAATGGGTCCGCTGGATTCTCGAGACGAAATATACCGCCGATTATGTCGGCCTGGACGGCAATGACGACGGTGGCACGCTGTCCGCGTGGTTTGTCCTCAGCGCCCTCGGGTTGTATCCCATGGCCGGCTATAACGAGTACTGGGTGGCCGCGCCGTTGTTCGAGCGCGCCGAGGTGCAGGTGCGGGACGGCACTCTGACAATCATTGCCGAGGACTATGCGCCGGAAAACCTATATGCTATCAGCGTACGAAGCAACGGATACCGTATAGACACCGACGGGCATATCACGCACGAACAACTCGCGCGCGGCGGCGAACTCCGGTTTTACATGGCCCCTGAGCCGCCGAAATGGAATGGATTGCCAGGCAGCTAGGGGACGCTCCGGTGGAGTTGTTAAAGAAGTTCTTCAACCATTCGAATTGAGCAAAAACAGAGACTGACTTGGATGTTACTCATTTACGGCATTAACGGAGGAGGGGTTTTCCTACCCGTCCCTAAGATTACTGCGGATAGCACATCCGCGCCCTTATCATGATGGCCGGCGAGGGCGCTGTCCCACACTGCTTCTGATAATCACCTTGCTGCGGCATGGTCTCTGACCAAGCCGCTCTTGCGACCGACGGGTCTCCAGTCCGCTAACGGAGGACGGGTAGTCCTACCCGTCATTCAGATCACCGCGGACGGACACATCCGCGCCCTTATCATAATGACTGGCGAGGGCGCCGGTCCCACACGGCTTTTGATAATCAGCTTGCTGCGGCATGGTCTCTGACCAAGCCGCTCTTGCGACCGAAGGTCTCCAATCCGGCAACGGAGGACGGGTAGTCCTACCCGTCATTCAGATCACCGCGGACGGACACATCCGCGCCCTTATCATGATGACTGGCGAGGGCGCCGGTCCCACACTGCTTTTGATAATCACCTTGCTGCGGCATGGTCTCTGACCAAGCCGCTCTTACGACCGACAGGTCTCCAGTCCGGCAACGGAGAACGGGTAGTCCTACCCGTCATTCAGGTCACCGCGGACGGACACGTGCGCGCTCCTTATAATGACCGGCGTGGGCGCCGGTCCCACACTGCTTTTGATAATGACCACGCGGGCGCCCGCGGTCCCACACCGGAAAGACAATGGTGGGTAAGAAAACCCGCCTCCCCGTTGAAGGATCTCTTTATGGACAGCGCCCCGCTGGATACGGCAACTGCCTCGACAAACGCCTGAACGGCAATGGGAGACCTATCGGTTGGGAAACTCAGCATCGAACAGCTCACGCCGGGGTGGTATGGCGAAGGCGATGACTTCTTCTTCATCGACGGGGAGGAGGAACCGAGCCTGCGCGGGACGGGTACCGAGGATTATTTTTGCGACGCCTGGGGTTTTCGGCAGCAGGACGGACCGTTCTACGGCATCCCTTTGTTCGAGGGGCTCGATACCATGAACCGCACCAGTGCTTACCGGTGGCACATTCCCGACCCCGTGGTGTTCGAGGAATCGTTGCGCGTCGAGATCGAGCATAAGGGCGTGGCTTTTAACGAGGCGGGCGAGGTTATCTCAGGGTTTACCGAACGCTCCGACAATTACTCGTCGGTTGCCTACTGGTATCAGACAGAACCCCACAAGCCTTTCCCTGCCCTCCCGTCGCCGTATGACCGCCTCAGCATCGACTACGAAAACATGCGCGAAGCCGAGGAGTGGCTCGATACGGCCCAAACGGAGTCAGTCGTGCCCACCGAGCAGGAAGGGGGCGGCTGGAGCGACGGCGGCCAGGTTTTCTGGACGCCCAAAGAGCCGGATACCTCACTTACTCTCACTTTCAAGGTCGCCGAAGCAGGTGTGTATAACATTCTGTTCGTGCTTACACACTCCTACGACTACGGGATATTCGAGTTCTTCCTTGATGGCGAACCCCTCGGGGAACCGCTCGATCTCTATAACGCCTCCATCGCAGTGAAAGAGCATTACATGAAGACATCCGAGCTCGACGCGGGCAAACACACCATTACCGTCAAGAACGTGGGCAAATCGCCCGAGTCGGATGGCTACTATTTCGGCCTTGACGGGATCATTCTCAGCCCGAAATAGGACGTATAAATATCGGGGCGAGAAGATTCGTCCGGTGTGGGAGCGGCGCCCTTGCCGGTCGGTATTACAAGGAGCGCGGACGTATCCGTCCGCGGTGGTCTTATGGACGGGCTGGAAAGCCGAAGCGCCGGGATAAGCCGGCAGGAAGTAGAGAGTGAAAGTCTCTTGCAGTGAAGGCATAGCGAGCCACACTGGCCCCCGAGTCATGGCTGTTTGTCCCCGATATGTACTTGGGAAGCAGGGTAATCTCGGTATCTTCGGTAATCTGGACGATCCCCTTGGGGCTTGTGGAGGTC
>JAWODE010000550.1:0-15924 GCA_046483455.1 Candidatus Hydrogenedentota bacterium
CACGGCGACGACCCGGGCGCTGTCTGACAGGGTTTGGTCATTTTCGGCCGCATGGTGGTCTTTGAGCGCCGTGGTGACAAGCGCCGGCAGGTGCCAGTGTTGGCCTAATGCAGCCCCGAGCATTGTGTGGTCATATCCGAAAAGCCGGCGCTCGCTTTCGCATATGCGCGTTCCCTGTTCATGAGCGTGTAAAGCAGCCTCACGGAATTTCTCGGGACTCAAAACATCGAACACAACTTTACCGACGTCATGAAGAAGGCCGGCCACAAAATAGGCGTCAGGATTCTCCAGCCCGCGGACGCGCGCGCATCTGTCGGAAGCGATCGCGGTCGCAATAGAGTGGCGCCATAACTGTACGCGGTCGTACGCTGAGTCGGTATCCGGAAATATTTCGAAGGCGGTGGCCGCAAGCGCAAGATTACGGACTTCCGTGAAACCTAGAATCACTATCGCGTCAGGAATGCGGACAATTTCGCGCTCGAAACTGTAGTAGGCTGAATTAACAATGCGCAACAAGGTCGCCGTAAGGGCCTGGTCGACCGTGATGTGCCGCGCAAGGTCCAGCGCCGATGCATCCGGGTCGGCGACGGTACTGAGAATGCGGCTTAGCACCGTCGGGAGTGTCGGCAAGGTTTCAATGCGATCGATGGCTTTCGGGAGAGACGAATCGTCCACGCGAAGGCGGCTCCTACCGGTTGTTTCACTGCTGCCCACTTAGCATACTTATTCCAGGCCCGCGGGCGCAATATCTTCGAGGGTAAGTTTGCGGCATTCGGAAATGCGCTCCTCGGTCAATGTGTTCCTTAGACGAATATGACTATTCTCTACCGCGGGAAGGAGGAACTACCATGCCAATACCTGACGTTGGAGAAAAAGCCCCTGCCTTCAATCTTCCGTCGTCCACCGGAGACGAGGTGAAGCTGTCTGATTTTCTGGGGAATCCGGTCGTCGTCTATTTTTACCCCAAAGACAACACTCCCGGATGCACGCTTGAAGCCAAAGGATTCCAGGCAAATGCCGCCCAATTCAAAAAGGTTGGTATTCCCATCCTCGGCATAAGCCCCGATAGCGTGGATTCACACTGCAAATTCGCCGATAAATACGGACTCGCTTTTTCGCTTCTGGCCGATGTAAAGCACGAGACGGCTAAAGAATACGGCGTGTGGGTGGAGAAAAACAGGTACGGCAATAAGTACTGGGGCATCCAGCGCAGCACCTTCCTTATCGACAAAGAAGGAAAAATCGCACAGGTCTGGCCCAAGGTGAAACCCGAGAACCATGCCGAGGAGGTGCTCGAAGCCGCGCAGAAAGTGTAGGTCGAACTTACTCGTGAAGCGGTTTGCGGGCCGGGCCTACGCCATATTCATGCTGTAAGACCGATAGACAGGTATCGAGGTCGTTAGTAAGAATATAATTCACGCCCGCGTCTGCCACCCGGCGTATTTCCGCGGGCTCATCGGCATAAAAATAATTAGCAACAATGCCCAATGTACGGGCCCTGCGCATCTTTTCAGCCAAGTTGTCTTGCGCTTTGTAGTGCACCTGGAGAAACTCCGCCCCCAATTTGTGCGTGGCGTCGACATAGGCCGCCAGCGTGCCGCGCCGCACGCTCATGTTGCAGATTTTTATTTGGGGCGCCACACTGCGTGCTTCCTCCGCCTGTTCCATAGAGCAGGCCAGCAAACACTGCCCGAGACGGTCTTCCTGCTTTATTATTTCGGCGACTTTAGACGCAAGGCCGGGAGCGCTCTTCAAATGCACATTGCACAAGATATACCGCGGGATCGCTACCAGCGTCTCTCGAAGAGTGGGGATGCGTGTCCCAGCGAATTTCGGATCGAACCAGCTTCCCGCATCCAATTCCCGCAGGTCTTCAAACACGTAATCCGTGACGCTGCCGGTCCCATCCGTAGTCCGATCCACCGTCTTATCGTGAATAATGACGGGGACACCGTCCTCGGTAAGATACACGTCAAATTCAATCATATGAGCCCCCTTGGCCACGGCCGAGGCGAAAGCGGGCAGGGTGTTTTCCGGAAAATGTTCAACATCGCCGCGGTGAGCACACACTCCAAGGGGGCCAGGAATCTCCGCAGCGGCAACCAAGAGGAGAATGATATACGTCATTGGATAACTCTTCGTAGAACCTATTGCTTCGGCACCGGCTCGCCATCGATATTCTCATAAAGTTGCCCCGTTTCCATAACTTCCACACGAGCTTCGTGAAAGATATGTTGAATGGCCGTGAGGCTCTTCGGGGGAAAGTCGTTCACCTTGCGCAATTGCTCATACAACATCCAGCGATCATCCCACTCGCCCGTCACAATGAGAGCGTTGCGATCCCGTTCACGCCGGGTCGTGGCTTCCTTATATGCGCGGTTGCGGATGATATAAAGATGCCCATTGCGGCGTTCCCAGGCGAATCCCTTATCCAAAAGTTCATTGACGAGTTCGATACGCGATACACGCGTACTGACGGCTTGCTGAATAGCGGGCGTTTCGAGGATTAGATTCGGCGAATTGGTAAGTTCCGGAACCTTTCCATCTTGGATAGCGCGCTCAATCTCGAGAGCGTTCTCCTTTAGTGTTGCCACCGGCAACTCGTCATATTCGGGCTCCCCGCGTGTGAAAGCCGGCCCAAACGTCTCGCATCCCACAATTAGAACCGCCGTAAGTGCACAGATTGATTTTTTCACGTGGTGTCTCCTGAAGTCTCTGAAACCATAACCCGGTTCTTTCCCATCCGTTTGGCTTCATACAGGGCTACATCCGCTTGAGCAACAAGAGCGTCGCAATTGTCCATCGTTTCCAGATCAAGCACAGCAACGCCCACGCTTACCGTAACGCGAGCATTTGCCGGCATGCCGGGGTACTTGTTGGAACGCAGCACCTCGAGAAGACGCTCTGCCTGCGAGCGGGCGCCCTGCAGCGTCGTTTGGGGCATGATCACTACGAATTCCTCGCCGCCGTACCTGGCGCATATATCGGTCTTACGGATGACCCCGTTGGTCCGGACGGCTATCTCGCGCAATATCGTGTCTCCCTGAAGATGCCCATACGTATCGTTGATCTTTTTGAAGTCATCGATATCAAACATAATACACGCCAAAGGCAATTCGTACCGCTTACTGCGCTGGTACTCTTCTTGAAGGCGCTGGTGAAAATGGCGGCGATTGTAAAGCCCGGTCAGCGCGTCCGTGATCGCGAGGCGCTCGAGGCGTTCGTTCGCGCGCTGAATGCGCTCGAATAACTGGGCGCGTTCCAACGCGTTGCCCGCCGCTTCCGCCACAATCTCGCAAAACCCAATCTCACGTAACGTGAACGAACGGCGCCGGCGCGTCACTCGCAAAAATAATGACCCCACATTCGGGTCAAACAACGCGATAGGAATCACCATCAGAACCCGAATGCCCGCCTCCGACAACTCGTTCGCATACTGACGCGTAAGATGATGCTGCGATACATCGCTGATAACCACCTTCTGGCGCGTCTCCATGGCCTGAAGCAGTTCCGGATATTTTTCAAGGTCAATAGCCAGATCAGACACAGATTCGTCCTCGTGCGACGCCTGCACGCGTCCTTTTCGTTCCCCGCCCCATACCTGCACAATGGAACATCGATCCGTGTCGATAACACGGGCAATCTGCTCGACAAAAACAAAAAGCACATCGTGCGCCCGTCGTTTTGAGGAAATCGCCTTGAGAATCTCCAAAACCGAAAACAAATCGTGCCGGTCCATGGCAATATCCTGTTGCCGGACCGCAAATTGGGCCACCATAGCACTCGTTAGTTCCATGGCCAGCAGCACCGAGTGATCCCCCGACCCTGGAACCGGCGAGAACTCTGGCAGGCTATCCTTCTGAAGGTCTAACCTACCCCTCACTTCTTTGAGCACGACATCAACGCAGTCTCGGTCACACGTCCATCCGCCGCGAAACGCCGTTTCCCCTCCGTTGGCACTGACGGCCCCCACCGCAGCAAAACTTAAGGTTTCAGAGTACACCACCAAAAACCGGTCGTCCTTCGAGGCCTCCGGCCGGACGATCGGAATAACCCGTTCTATGTTTTCCCAGGTCTCCGGAGGTGTGCCTGCACAAGCAGCGAAGGTCGACTTATTGACAAGGTCAGCCATTTGAGGAAGGGCTTCCGCTGTATCCGCATCTACCAGAATGACCACATCGCTACGGCCATGAGAGCTATTGAATCGAATTACCTCTGCCGCTAAGGCCAGAAACAAACTATGTTCTTCAAGCGGCACAAATTTTCCGCTGTCCGATTGTGAGATGCTGCTCTCCCCGATGTCATCCCACAGCACTTCCCTGACTTCTTCGCTCAATCTAATTCCCCTGGCCTGCGCTTTCTACTTCTAAGTGCTTGACTGGCTGGTATTTCCGTCTGATGCGCATATTATTGAGATTCCAGATGTTCAAAGTCAACATGCGTGTATCCGCGTATGCCGGGTTCCCTCCGAAACCGTACGCATACTGTCTACAAACCCAATTCCGCCGGGTCCACCGTTTCAACAATCTCGACAGGCGTCGAGCGCACAACCAAATCGTAGAGCTCTTCCGCGTCGGCATTGTACATCCGGGCACACCCGCTCGACGAGTGCTTACCAATAGTTTCCGGCGAAACGGTCCCGTGGATGCCTAAATCCGTGGGTAGTTCTTCGCGCTCGGGCACCAGAGGCATCCAGCGGGAGCCCAATTCGTTTCGTGGATCCCCCGGTGGAATCGGACCCTCGTTCGGTTTATACCACGTCGGGTCGACTTGCTTGTTACCAATCCGGAACTCTCCCAGCGTGGTCTCGTGACCGGGCCGTCCGAGCCCTACGCTGTACCGCTTGAAAAGCCCATCGCTATCAAGAAGAAACAGTCGGCACCTGGACCGCTCGATGACAATACGGAAATCTTTCGGCGTATACTTGAGCCGGTCGCCGATATTGAGCGTCGTTTCCTTCGAGAAATCATTCGCCCGCGTCAAAAGCCCTTGCGTGGTGTTTAACTTCATCCCGATGCTGGTCAGGTTGTCTCCGCGCTCAACCACATAGACCTTGCTTTCCGGAGTAGGCTTATTCGAAAAAATCAATTCCACGTTCAGACGGCCTAAACCATCCGCCGCCTCGTCCCATTCCGGGCTGTCCCACGCGGCATCCTTGGTAGCCTGACGGTAGAGGCGGCGTGCTTTCTCCAAGTCGCCTGCCCGTTCGGCCGCACGCGCCAATCCGCATAAGGCCGGAGCCCGCATTTCAGGCGCGGCGGTCTCCTGAAGAGAGGTATATATCGCCAGAGCATCTTCCACGCTCCCTTCGCGCTCCAGAGCCCGCGCATAAGCCACCTCAGCCGGTGAACGGAAAGGGCTGTTCGGAAATGCCGTCGCTGCTTCTTTCAAATACGCGATACTTTTTTCGATGTTGCCGTCTTGTTCCTCCACTTCAGCAAGCAACAGCAGTGCCTGGGGCGTGAGTGCATTGTTTTGAACTCCCTGAACAATAGGGAGTAATTTCGAGCGCGCTTCCTCGAGATTGCCGGCGCGAAACGCCTCTTCCGCACGCACAAGCTCCGAGGGCGCCGCCGCTTCCAGCGCGCCCCCGATGTAATCCTGCTTAAACCAACGCGCTGCACGATGCACCCCGAACCCTATTAGAAGCACAAGACAAATGCCGAGAATGATCTTTGTCAAACTGACATCGTCTTTTCGTTTCCTTGAAGCCATGGTTATGTACTGTCCTTTTTGCGTAGCAACTCGTAGAAACGCGGAGCGGCATCCCTGCCGGAAAGATGCCATGCTAGCCCGGATATTTCACAGCCTTGGGCCGGCGAGCCTGTGCTGCCTTGGGTAGCACATGTTGCATGAACACGTTGCGCTTGCTTCAACGCTCGACGAGGCTGTGAATATCCCACACTATGTGATCGCGCAAAATGTCCGATGCGTTCTCCGTAAACTCAAGTTGGCGCGTTTTCTCACAACACAGGTGAACCTGAGTTGTGAGAAATGCGCGCTAGATGCGCGAAGCGGAAACCCGAGAAAAATCCAGCAACATCTCCGTAACCGATTGATACCGCCTTTCTGGACGCCGCCGCAAGGCTTTCAAGATAATCTGATCCACTTGGCGCGGAACGGCGGGATTATGCTTCGAGGGTGGCTCGAATTTATATCTACTGCTGCGAATCTGGCGCATGATCTCCCGCGAATCCTGGCCATCGCAGGGATGCTTTCCCGCAAACAGTTCGTACAACGTAATTCCCAGAGAAAAAATGTCAGAACGCGCATCCAGGTTCTTTTTAGACAATTGCTCAGGGGACATGTACCTACGCGTTCCGCCACCTTCTTTCATCCAACGGGTTTTCCAACTCGCATTCGATTTCGACAACCCGAAATCCACAATCTTCACCTTTTTCATGTCCCGAGAGAACAGGAAGTTCTCGGGCTTGATGTCGCGATGAACAATCCCCTGCTGATGCAAAAAATCCAAACCATGACAGAGCCGGATGGTCAGGTCTATCATCTGGGCAATGCTGAGGTCACGTTCTTTGATGTGCTTCCGAAGATTGTGCCCGTCGATATACTCCATCACCAGGCACCGCCGAATATTTCCGTCAGCGTCTTCCTGCTCCACAATCTCTTTGTGCATCTTGACAATACACGGATGTTCGAGCAGTGCGGCGATCAACACTTCACGGCCAAGATAGTCTTGCTTGCGGCGTTTCTTGTCCAGATCGTACCGGCGGTCCAGCACTTTAATGGCCACGGTCTGGTCGCGTTTTCGGTCAATAGCCTTGTACACGGTCCCCATACCGCCGCTACCGATAGGCGCAATAATTTCGTACGGCCCCACGTGGGTCAGTTCAAGAGTCGAGGATTTCTGCTCCTCCTCGGATAATTCGCTTTGTTCTTCGAAATCCTGGGGAGCCTCGTTCTTTCGCGTAAAAAGTCGCATTAAACACTAGTACTGTCTGCGTTTTTGTCCCTGCCGTTGTCTCTCAACACTTCTAGTATACAACATATGGTACCGGAAGTTGCATTTTTACTTCCCTGTTTTTGTTTTCCCGGAGCATGGGGCCCTGCCTTCACTGTTTCCAATTCGAACGCCCTGCAGGCACAGCTACTTGCTCCAGAATATCGTGAAGCACACTATACGACGTAACCCGCCGCAACCGGCTCTCGGGGTTCAGAATAAGGCGGTGCTCAAGCACCGGATGCGCCAGAGCCTTGATGTCATCCGGAATCACGTACCCCCGGCCCTCGATAGCCGCAAACGCCTGGCTGCAGCGGAAAAGCGCCATCGATGCGCGAGGGCTCGCACCGAGATTCAGGTGGGACGACTGTCGGGTCGCGGCAACAAGGCGTAGCAAATAGTCGCGCACCTTATCGTGCACAAAAACCTCCCGAACGCCCTTCTGCATGCGGGCGAGCGTCGTGGAATCCGTCACCGCGTCCAAACTCTCGAGAGGGTGCTTCAGACGGGTCTTCTCGAGCATCTGGGCCTCGACCACGATACTGGGATATCCGATGGACAGTTTGAGCATAAACCGGTCAAGCTGGGCCTCAGGCAAGGGGAAAGTGCCCTCGTGTTCCACCGGATTCTGTGTTGCAAACACTACAAACGGTTGATCCATTTTGTGGGTTTGCCCATCGATCGAGACTTGGTCCTCGGCCATCGCCTCGAGCAAAGCCGACTGCGTGCGCGGCGTGGCGCGGTTGATTTCGTCCGCCACAATCATCTGCGCGAAAATAGGACCGGGCCGAAACTCGAATTCACGCGTCTTCTGATTGAATATCGAAACCCCCGTAACATCCGAAGGCAACAAGTCCGGGGTACATTGAATCCGGCGGAAGGAACATCCGCACGACACCGCCAAACTGCGCACCAGCACGGTCTTTGCCACCCCCGGCACGTCCTCGAGAAGAATATGCCCGCCCGCAAGCACGGCAGCCAGGGCCGTTTTCACCACGTGGGTCTTGCCGAGAACAACCGTTTCCGTATTTGCCACGATAGTCTTGACAACGTCTCTGAATTCCCCCATACCCGCACCTCACATATCCAGCGGTACCTGGCAAAACCCATTTCTCTCCTGATGGCATTTCATCACACGGCTGATCACTGCATGCCCTTTCCAGGTTCCCGTTCCTCGCTCCTGTCTGTTGCAGGCGCCGGTTCCGAAGACAGGGCCGATACCTCGGATCTTTCCTCGGAAGGGACAGCAATATCGAGACATCCGATCGTGTCATCGAGTTGTTCCAAATTGCGGGCGCCAATAATGGCCGACGTGACGGCTGGATGGGTCATAACCCACGCAACCGCCAATGCCGCCGGCGACTTGCCTTTCTCAAGAGCATAGGCAACAAACCGGTCGACTACCTCCGCATAAAGGGGGTCGCCATACCGGGCTTGATACATCGCATTGTCACTGAGACGTCCTTGTTCGCCCCGGCTATACTTACCGGTCAGCAGGCCGGCGGCAAGGGGGTTGTAAGGACAAACCGCCAAGCCTTCCGCGAACGCCATGGGCAGTATCTCGACTTCTGCCTGGCGTTTCACGAGATTGTACATCGGCTGGATACACGCAATCGGAGCAAATCCGCCAAGATGGGATGCTCCAACCGCTTTCATGACCTGCCATGCGGAAAAATTCGAGACGCCACAATAATGGACTTTGCCTTGCTCAACAAGCGTTGTCAGCGCCGACAGAGTCTCTTCAATGGGAGTCTCGGGGTCCCAATGGTGGAGATAGAGAATATCGAGCCAATCCGTCTGAAGCCGTTCGAGGCTTTTCTCGACCTCCATCAGGATATGCCGTCGCGAGCTGCCCCGGTCATTGGGGCCCTCACCCGTCGCAAAGTGCACTTTTGACGCCAGAATAATCCTGTCCCGGCGGCTCTTGAGCCATTTCCCAACAATCTGCTCGGTCACCCCTTTATTGTAAATGTTAGCGGTGTCAAAGAAGTTGACCCCCACATCAAAAGCCCGGTCCATAAGTCCAAACGAAGTCTTTTCGTCGGCTTCTTTGCCAAAGGTCATCGTACCCAGGCAAAGGGGGGACACACGGATGCCCGTATTTCCAAATCCCACATATTCCATCGTCATTAAACCTCCCCGATGCTGCTCGAAGAAGCCATACTACCAATTCGCGAGGCCAAATGGGTAGTAAAAGCGACGCGCTGTAAGCCACGCGCTACAGACCAGACACAGGATGCACTCGCGAGGAAGGCAACTAAGGAAAGGACGTCCTACCGATTCACGCGGGGTAGCATAGCCTGCCACGTCTCGCCATCAGGTACGGCAAAACTGAATTGCTTTTCACCATTTTCCGAGTATTTCACGACAAATCCCGTCAGAGACTGAAAAAGTGCTCCATTAAACCAGTGGGAGAACGTTACGCTTGCGATATCCTGGAAAGGCACCTCAATCCGGCGGCCAAACAAGGGGACCAGAATAAGCCGATCGGTTACGATTTCCGCAACACCGGGTTGCTCGATAAACCCCGCAAGAATAAGGCATGGGGAACGGAGCACGGCCCGCTCGTCGCAACTGCCGAGAAGGCGGTGCACCCGGTGGCGTACCGGACCGTACAGAACTCCCACACAAAACAGAAGGACCGCCGGGAGCGCAAAACCAGCCCACACGGCAGGGCGCCTCAAGGGCAAAAAGCTCGCCACTACCGGAAGCAATATAAATGGGACAACACACACAACCACCAACACCAGGAAATAGGCAGTGTGAGCCCTTGCACCCGGCGTATCGAATAACGAATTCAGTTTACGCGCCATCGATTATCCCATTTTCCGTTCGCACGTTGCATTGTACACTTAATCCTGAGGTTTGTCAGAAGAATTGTCAGAAGAATTTGCGCCTGTCTGATTCCGTATGCTAAACTACCGCGTTGCATTAGCTTGGAAACGATAACCTGGGCGCCAGATGTACGCCAGAGTAGGAGAATCGAAGTGAAAAAGGGCATCCATCCCGAATACAAACCCGCGCGAGTTACATGCGCATGTGGAAGTACCTTCGAGACGCGGTCGACGAAGGGCAATATCAACGTGGAAATCTGCTCACAATGCCATCCGTTTTATACTGGCAGACAGAAGTTCGTGGATAGCGAAGGCCGCGTAGACCGCTTCAACCGAAAATACGGGCGTAAGAGCTAACCTCTCTGCATGGAAAAAGTTATGCGCGAAAAGCTCCGCGACGTCGTCGCGGAGTATGACCGTTTGTCCCAACAAATGGCCTCCCAGGAAGTTGCCTCAGACTATGACAGTTACCTGAAATGCGCCAAGGCGCAAAAGCGTATCCAGCCCCTGGTCGAATGCTTCAAAGAGTTTGAGAACGAGGAAGACCGCCTGGAGCAGGCCGAATCCATCCTTTACGAAGAATCGGACCCCGAACTCCGGGAGATGGCGGAAGAAGAAAAACACCGCATCACCGAACTCCTTGCGAAACGAGAGCATCAACTCAAACTACTCCTGATCCCCGGCGATCCCAATGACGAGAAAAACACCATTATGGAAATCCGAGCGGGAACTGGGGGAGAGGAGGCAGCCTTGTTCGCGGCGGATTTGTTCCGCATGTACTCGCGTTTTGCCGAAATAAAGGGTTGGAAGGTCGAGGTCTTGAATGCCCACGAGACGGGCATGGGGGGATTCAAGGAAATCTCGTTCCGGCTCGCAGGCGATAGCGTCTACAGCCAGCTTAAGTTCGAGGGGGGCGTGCACCGGGTGCAACGTGTGCCTGAAACCGAGGCCCAGGGGCGCGTCCATACATCGGCCGTTACCGTTGCCGTCCTGCCGGAAGCAGAGGCCGTAGATATCGACATCGATGAAAACGACCTTCAGATAGACGTGTATCGGTCGTCCGGCCCGGGGGGGCAATCCGTCAACACGACCGATTCCGCTGTGCGCATAACCCATAAACCAACCGGTTTGGTGGTAACCTGCCAAGACGAAAAGTCTCAGCACAAGAACAAGGCCAAGGCGCTGGTGGTCTTGCGCTCGCGCCTCCTGGCGCAAAAAGAAGAACAGGAGGCTGCCGAGCGGTCTGCAACCCGCAAGAGCCAAGTCGGTTCGGGAGACCGCAGCGAGCGCATCCGTACCTACAACTTTCCCCAGAATCGCCTGACCGACCACCGAATCAAGCTCACGCTTCACCGGCTCGATACCATCATGGAAGGAAACCTCCAGGAAGTTATTGACGCACTGATCGCCGCGGATCGTGCCGCCCGCATCCGCGAGGAATAATGGGCTCTATTGCTGAAAGGCTTGCGCATGCCGCTACGCAATTAGCTAACGTTACCGAAACGCCGAAGCTTGATGCGGAAATCCTCATGGCCCACGCTCTCAGCATGTCGCGTGCTGGGCTACTCTCTCGTCTTCAGGACCCGTTTCCCGGCAAAGCTTCCTTCGAGACACTGCTTGAACGCCGGCTGCGTTACGAACCGCTGGCCTACATTCTGGGTGAATGGGAATTTTTCTCGTTGCCGTTCATCGTCGAGCCTCCCCTCTTGGTGCCGCGGCCGGAAACCGAGCACGTTGTCGAAACGGTTCTCAAACAGATCGGAAATAGAGGGGCAAGCATCCTTGAAATCGGCACAGGCACCGGTTGTATTGCCGTCAGCATTGCCCACGCCGCCAAGAACGCAGCGATAGTCGCGACAGACACCAACCCGCACGCCCTGTCCGTCGCACAACGAAACGCCGAGCGCCATAACGTGTATGGGCGCCTTACCCTTCGACAGGGAGATTTGTTCGATGTATTAGGCAAGGGTGATGGCCCGTTCGACGTCATCTGTTCAAATCCGCCTTATATCGAAGAAACTGCATGGCCGCATCTCGACCCCGTCATTCGACTCCACGAAGACCCGCGGGCACTTCTCGCCGGCGAGGATGGGCTGGACATCATACGAAGGCTCACCGCCCAGGCCACCGCCTGGCTGACGCCAGGCGGCCTGCTTGCGTTCGAGGTCGGAATGGGGCAATATGAGTCTGTAAGGGACCTGCTTCAACGCCATCGTTTCGAACACATTCATTTTGTTCGCGATCTGGCGGGGATCGAGCGGGTCGCGGTAGCTGAGAATTCGCGACCATGACGCAAAAACTTTATTCCACAGCCGTGCGAGAAATGCCCGAGGAGGAGCGCCCCCGTGAGCGTTTAGCCCGCCTCGGCGCCATCGCCTTGCGCGATGCCGAATTGCTCGCCGTGCTCTTTCGAACCGGCACACGGGAAGAGGGCGCCATTGCGTTGGCGGAAAGGCTCCTCAGGCATTTCGGGAATCTTCGCGTTCTGTCCCGCGCTTCGATCGAGGAACTTATGCAGGTCAAAGGCGTAGGCAGGGTCAAGGCCATCGAGATTAAAGCCGCCGTCGAGCTCGGCGTGCGCCTTGCCAATGAAAAAGACGAACAACGCCCCAAGATTCGTTCGGCCGAAGACGTGGCTAATTTGCTCATGGCCCGCTTCAAACAGTGTGAAACTGAGGAATTCAAAGCCTTGCTGCTCAACACCAAAAACGAGGTGCTCAAAGAGGTGAAAGTCGCCAGCGGGGGCCTGGATGCCGCACTCGCTATGCCGCGTGACGTCTTCCGGCAAGCCGTGCGGGAAGCCGCAAGCGCCGTTATCGTGTGCCACAACCACCCAAGCGGCGACCCGCAACCAAGCCCCGAGGATATCCGTATCACCGAACGCCTGCGGGATGCCGCCGAGATTCTGGGGTTACGCTTTCTTGACCATATTGTCTTTGGCAGTAACCGTTGGGTAAGTCTTCAGGAAAGAGGCCTATTGTGACGCAAGAATTCAATGCGTGGAAGGTGGGATTGCCGTATTATCTGCCTTGTCTGATTATCGGCATACTATTGGCATTTGTGTTTCGCAATTCCTACTGGGTGTGGCTATCCGTTCCCTTTCTGCTGTTCGGGGGGTTCGCTTTGTTTTTCTTTCGCGATCCCCCTCGTGTTACCAGCGCGGACACGCATGACATTGTGGCGCCCGCGGATGGGCGCATCATCACAATCGACGACTTAGAAAACACCCCTCACTACAAAGGACCCTGCAAGCGCATCGCTATATTCATGTCCCTGTTCGATGCTCATGTGAACCGTTCTCCCGTGAGTGGCACGGTATACCGTATCGAGTACAAACCGGGACAGTTCATGCCGGCTATGAAAAAGGAAGCGAGTGAAGTAAACGAAGCCAATACCCTTTACATGGACTCGGATCATGGACGTATCACCGTCCGACAGATTGCAGGCATCGTCGCACGGCGAATCGTCTGTGTTGTCGAAGAAGACCACAACCTGGAACAGGGGCAGAAATTCGGCATGATACGTTTCGGCTCCCGGGCAGAACTCTACCTACCGCCTGACACGGTCCCCTGTGTTAAACTGAACGATAAGGTAAAAGCGGGCATTTCCGTTGTAGCCGAGTTTCAATGAAAAAACTTTCGAGCAAACAGAAACGACGCAAACGCCGCTCGCCCCGGCGCAAGCCTATCAATGTCGTTGCCAGCGCCCTGACCACGGCGGGCCTCTACTGCGGGATTGTCAGCATTTTCAAAGCCATCGACGGCGATTTCAAGTGGGCCGCCTATTTCATTATTCTGGCCCAGATATTCGACGTATTGGACGGCACCTTCGCCAAACTTACAAAAACCACATCGGAATTTGGGAAACAACTCGATAGCCTCGCCGATCTGGCTTCCTTCGGAGTGGCTCCCGCCGTCCTCATATATACGGCCTATCTACACGAAGCCAATTCATTGGGACTCGTGGGCGGAAAAACAGGAGCCGTCATGGCCATCATTTATGTCATTTGCGCCGCCCTTCGCCTGGCCCGGTTCAATGTCTATCAGAGCGAAATCCGCGATTTCTTTATCGGATTGCCTTCACCGGCCGCCGCGGCAACCGTCGCCACTTTTGTCCTTTTCACAACCTACTTCGAATTGCACGTGGCCTATTGGGTCATGACCCCCCTTACACTAGGTTTGGCCTATCTCATGGTGAGCAATTTCCGTTATCCAAAAGGTATCTTGAAAGACCTCGTCCTCGCCCCCAAAAACGCCTTTCGCATCCTGGTCTTGTGTGGCGTCGCCATTGGCGTATTCCATAAAGCCATGGACGAACACTCGCCGGCTATCGCCCTGTTCCCGCTCGCAGCCGCCTATGTTCTTTACGGCTTAGGTGACGGCCTGTATTTCCGCCTCGTCAAACGGGCGCGGAGCGACACCAAAGCCGCGGCTCAATCGTCCGAAGAAGAGTCGTCCTCCTCCGAAAAAACGGAACCCTCCTCGAAAACAGGCGATGTCTTGTAATACTGGACGCCTTCAACGACCAACACTTTCAACGCGGCGGCCAGCGGAACCGCTATTAAGACCCCCAGAAATCCCAGAGCGCTTCCAAACACCATAATGGCAAGAATAACCCAGACGGGATGCAGCCCAACCTGATCGCCAACGATCTTGGGGGTTAGAATATTGCCCTCGAGACCCTGGGCCAGACCAAACGTAGCGATAACCCCCACGATATGCCAATCAATACCGTGCTGGAGAAAAACCATCCCAAGAGCCGGGATTACTGTCATCACCACCCCAAGGTAAGGAATCAGGCTCGCGACAGTACCGAACAACGCGATGAGCAACGCGAAGGGAACATCACAGATCAAAAGCCCCACCGCGTAAAAGGCGCCCAGAAAAAGGCACACTGTCACTTGACCCCGCACAAAACTCCGCAGTTGACGATCAATCTTCTTAAAAACCTCAACCGTCTTCGGTCGATAGCGGGGGGGGATAAGTTCGCGGGCCGAAATCACAAGCCCATCAAAATCCTTCAAAAGATAACCCGCGACAAACGCAAATAATGCAAAGTTGGCAAGAAAAAGAACCGCGTTTAACAACGCCTCCCCGGACGCTCGCGCAAACTGCGCGAGCGTCGTCGTCGCCCCCGCAAATCGAGACCAGGTACTCTCGAGCAAATGCGTCGCATTCTCTTGCATGAATACGCCTATCTTCTCCGCAATAATGCCTCGCGCACTCCGGCCCGGTTCTTCCCAGCCCATTTCCTTGACCACCTCGTCCAGGGGAATTTGTTCAAGGAACTTCTCATACCACGGTAGTTTATCGGCCGACACCTCCTCGGACTCCGCGCCCCCTTTCCCCGCAGTAGACGGCTTCCCGGGTTTCTCCTCCTGCGATTTGTCCGGACCTTCTTCTTCGAGCGTTGCAACGGTCACAAGCTCTTTGGCCTCAATGATCAACTGGGGAATGAGAATCAGCGGGATGCTCAACACGAGCAATACACCGATAAAAGCCAGCAGGGATATCGTCACACCGCGAGGAAAACGCCACTTGAAAAAACGGTTTTTGCCCTCGCGGTTCTCGAAATAATCCACTACCGGATCGAGCAGATAGGCCACCATAAACGCCGCAAACAATGGTACAAGTACTGGACTTAGCAAATAGGCAAGGAACCCTACTCCCACTAGCGCAAGCAGAATTGCGGCGGCCTGGAACCATGGATTCTCGAATACCGGCTTCAGCATGCGTTCAACCCCCTCCCTTCGGAAATTTCCCCGCGGTTTTAAAAATATGCACAAGGAACTTGCTTAATGAGGCGCTGCATTCTACCATTTATATTGAAACATCATGAAAATTTGGTTACATACACTCATAGCGGCCGCCTTCTTGATGGCCTGTGTGGTTGCTGAAGGAGACACCTTGTCCCTGACTAGAGGAGACATCCTCGAGGGCGAGTTGGTCGACCTTTCAGGAGGGATTGTTGTCTTCGATACCGGCTTGGCAGGGCAGGTCATTGTCCCCGTCTCACAAGTGCGTTCTCTAAGCACTGAAGATGCCTATGATGTCGAGCTTCGCGAAGGAAAGCGCCTTCAAGGACATTTTGTCGGCCAGGGCGCGTCTACCCGAATCATCTCCGAGAGTGGAG
>JAWODE010000010.1:0-5238 GCA_046483455.1 Candidatus Hydrogenedentota bacterium
TATTGCCCTATCTTGAGTTGACGCAAACGGCGAATTAAGCTGGGACCGATTAACAGAGTGACGAGAAAGGCGGTTACGGCCGCACCGCCCGCGCGCACGGTAATGTAGGTAAGCACGTTAAACGCCCCTACGTACTCAACCAGTTTCTCCCCCAAATAATAGAGCATCTTGTCCCTTCTATTCGTAGATCATCCGTAAAGCCTCAATGACCTGTTCCATCCGCATTCCCCGAGATCCCTTTGCCAACAGGGTGCCGCCTTTTGGGTCTAGGGCGCGAACCGCCGCGGCGATCTCCTCGGGCGCATCGATGGCCACGGCATGGGGGCATCCACCCTCGAGGGCGCCTGCGACGACCTCCTCTGCAAAATCGCCCCGTGCGAACAGATGACTCACGCCATAGGCAGCGGCGTTGCGGCCCAGTTCGCGATGGAGCTTTTTCGAAGCCTGGCCCAATTCAAGCATATCGCCCAGGGCCGCTACCCGGCACCCGGGCTGGGTGCGGGCGGCCAGTGCTTCGAAGGCGGCGATCATGCTGGCCGGATTCGCGTTGTAGGTGTCGTCCAGAATTTCCCATGGGCCAATCCGGAAAGTCCGAAACCGGGCAGTTTCCGCCACGGCGTGCCGTAGCGCGCCTTCAAATTCCTCGATGCCATGGCGCATGCCAATCGCTACAGCAAGCAACACGTTCGTTGTGTGAGCAGGGCATGGTAGGGGCAGCGTTATGCGGCCAACCGGGTCAATATCGAGGACGGTCTCTCCCGACGGCAAACCATCTCTGCGGCGAAGTGTAACATCTCCCGAAGAACCGAATCGAACGATTTCCCCTGCGAACGTTTCTCCAATTTGCACACAGCGGGGGTCGTCATTATTCAGATAGAACACGCCATCCCCGCCGAGACCCTCGAGGATTTCCGCTTTTGCCGCCGCTACCTGCTCGAGGGTGCCGAAACCTTCCAGATGGGCCGGTGCAATCATTGTGATTGCCGCCTCGGTGGGGCGCGCCATGCCGCACAACGCCGCAATTTCTCCGGGATGATTGGCGCCCATTTCGATCACTCCGCGCTGCGTTTCATCGTCTATCTGGGCTAACGAAAGAGGTACCCCGATGTCGTTGTTGAGGTTGCCTTGTGTCTTTACCACTCTGTACCGCGTGGCCAGGAGCCCGGCCGCAAGGTCCTTCGCCGTCGTTTTTCCACAAGAACCGGTAATGGCGATTAGCGGTAGGGAAAAATGCCGGCGGTGCCACTGCGCAAAGCGTTGAAGGGCGTCGAGCGTGTTATCTACGACCAGACAAGGTCCTTTTTCGCACGGTTGTGTGGCTACTGCCGCGCATGCGCCCTTCTCGAAGGCCTTCTCGAGAAATTCGTTGGCGTCGAACCGTTCGCCCGCCAGAGCAAAAAAGACGTCGCCGGGTTTGAGCGTACGCGTGTCCGTCGAGATGGATGAAAAGTACCTTTCTTCCCACGGCGGGGCACTGCCGATCGCCGACGCCAGCTCCGTCAGCGAGTGTTTCCACGACATTCAGCTCAACTCCCTTCAAGTACAGCGCGGGCAACTTCGCGATCATCAAAATGAATACGTTCCGTGCCCAGTATCTGATAGTCCTCGTGGCCTTTGCCGGCTATAAGTACCACATCGCCGGGCCGTGCCATCGAAATGCCCTTGCGAATGGCTTCCGTGCGGTCCAGCACCATAAGATAGTCTTCAGGCCGATGCTTTCCTGCGCGCCGAATCCCTACCTCGATGTCCAGAAGAATTTTCTCGGGGTCCTCGGTGCGGGGATTGTCCGACGTGATAATGCTGTAATCCGCCAATTCGCCTGCCGCGGCACCCATTTTGGGACGCTTCCCCCGATCGCGATCCCCCCCGCAGCCAAACACGACAATCAATTTGCCCTTGCATATCGCGCGGGCAGCCTCGAGCACATTCCGCAAACCGTCTTCGGTGTGTGCATAATCTACGATTACCTCGAAGGCCTGCCCTGCGACGACACGTTCGAATCGCCCCGGCACACTCGGGGCGCTGGCAAGCCCTTTGATTACCGCACTAAGGGGAAGTTCCAAGCCGCCACAGATCGCGATTGTGCACAGGACGTTCAGCACATTGTGCTTGCCTACGAGTCCCACGGATACTTCGCTGTTCCCCCAAGGGGACTCGAGCTTGAACTCAGTACCGGGGCCGGTGTCGCGTATTGCGACTGCCCGGACGTCGCCCCCCTTGCCATAAGTAAAGCAAGGCACCTTCGAAGCGGTAATGAAAGCGTCCGCCGCCGGGTCCTGGCGGTTTACAACCGTGAACCGGCCGGTGCCTTCAAGGCGCTCGAATAAGAGGCGTTTGGCGGCGCCGTAGGCCTCCATATCGGCATGGAAATCCAGATGGTCCTGGGTCAGGTTTGTGAAGGCCGCCACGTCGAAATCGATGCCGGCGACGCGGTCCTGCGCCAGCGCGTGCGAACTGACTTCCATGACCACGTGTGACTGGTGGGCCCGACGAGCGCGTTCGAACATATTGGCGAGTTCATCTCCGAACGGGGTTGTGTGTTTGGCCGGTATGGTCTCGGCGGCGATGTGGTAACCCAAGGTGCCGAAACAGGCCGCCGGGCATCCACACGTTTTCAGAACGTGCTGGGTCAGAAGGGCCGTGCTGGATTTCCCATTGGTGCCGGTAATTCCGATAACAGTCATTGCTTTCGAAGGATTTCCGGCGATTCGATGAGCCAGCACGCCTAGGGTGTGCCGGGGCTTAGGCGCGTGGAAATAGGGAAGCCCGGCCAATTCCTGGATATTCGGCCGGTTGCCGATGATGGCTACCGCGCCGCGGCGTGCCGCTTCCGCCGCGTAGTCGTGGCCGTCGCTTTGGCCGCCTTGAACCGCGACGAAAACCGCTCCGGGCACGACCCGGCGCGAATCTTCCGTCACCGACCTTACCTCGACATCCGGGTCGAAATTGCGCTTATCGTTTAGCCACTGTGACAGCTCCGGTAGCTTCATCGTCCACTTTCTTGCGTTCGTTGGAGAACCGCAGGCAACAGACCGTCACCTCGGACAAAGGCGTTCCAGGAAGCGGGTCCTGTTCGACTACCCAGCCGCTGCCCTGGATGTCCCACGACAGCCCAAGTGCGGCAATACGCTTGCGGGCCTCGCGCTTTGTCATACCCAGGAGGTCCGGCAATACCGGACCCTCCATAAGAGGATCCACAGGCAAGTCAATTAGTTCCAGTCCATCGAGGTCGGCGAGAACACTGTCCATATCCGGCTCAATAATGGTTGCTTTTTCGCGTCTCATCACGGTATCGGGATCGTTATCCTGATCGGCCAAGCGTTCGATGTCTTGCCTGACTGGGTCTTTAGGGCAATGCATGGTTATCAGGGCGTCTTTGACCACCTCGCGAAACACGGGACCGCAAACATAGCCCCCCCAGTGTTCACGAATAGCGGGCTCGCGCACAACAATTATTGCTACCACTTTGGGGTCTGCGACGGGGGCGAATCCGGCAAAGATGGTGTTGTACTTACCCGGGGCATAGCCGCGTCCATCTGTTCGGGCGACTTGTGCCGTGCCGGTTTTGCCGCCGACGCGGTAATCTTCGATGTTAGCTTTTTCTCCTGTTCCATGGAGGACCACTCCGTGGCAGAGTTCTCTCATTATTTCGGCGGTACGTTCTGAAATGATGCGTTTGGGCGTAACCGGAGCGCGCCGGCGAAGGGGGCTTCCATCGGGGTTGGTAAGGTGCGACACCAAATGGGGCTCGACGAGATGGCCTCCATTCGCAATTACCGCAAATGCCCGTGCTAATTGGGGGAGGGTCACCGAGATTTCCTGTCCCATGGGAAGCGAACCCATCGAAAGTCCCGACCACGCTTCCTTTTTACGAAAGATACCTGCGCTCTCGGCGCCGCCGAAATCGTTGCTGGTCGTCCGCCCGAATCCAAAGCGGCGAATCCACTCCTCAAGGCGTTCCGGACCCAGTTTGGCGGCCACTTTGATGATGGCAATATTACTTGATTCCGCGAAACACGTTCGAAAAGGCTCGACATAGAGCGTGTGGTAATCCCGTATGCGGTGCCCATAAGGATTAAATGCGCCCCCTTCACAATCAATCATGGTTTCCGGGGTGACAATGCCGAGCTCGATGGCCGCGGAGGCCGTGACGATCTTGAAAGATGAACCGGGTTCGAAGACGTCCGTCACGGCACTATTTTTACGCTCCTCATCCGAGAATTCGGTGAACCGATTCGGATCGAAGGTGGGAAAGCATGCCAGCGCAAGAATAGCCCCTGTGTCGGGGTCCATCACGATGCCCATGCCTCTCTCGGCCTTGGAACTAATAAGGGCCTTCTCCAGTTCTTGCTCGAGCTTATACTGAATGGTGCGGTCGATGGTGAGTGTCAAGTCTGCGCCGCCCTGTGGAGGGATATACTCGACAACCCGCGATTCGAGCAGGGTGCGGGTACAGTCTACACGAGCAACGAGCCTGCCTGGTTTAACACGTAATTCGTGATCATAGACCATCTCGATACCGCCTGACCCAACCCGCTCCTTGTTGACGAATCCCAGAACATGCGCGGCCAGCGTCTTGTCGGGATAAACGCGCAAGGGTTCTTTTTCAAGGCGCAAGCCGGGGTTTGCCATCCCCGAAAAGTGCTTGAGGCGCCCCAAATGTTCGGCGCTCAAGTGCCGCTTAATTCGATAATACTTCAGTGGCTTCCCGCTCTCTCCACATTTTGTGAGGCAGGCCAAGACCTCGTCCTCGGGTAATTCCAGCAGTTCGCCTAATTCCCGCGCCAAGGTTTTTGGCGCTTTCACCCGGGAAGGGTCGGCAACGAGAGAGAAGGCCTGCCCGTCCGTAGCCAAAAGCCGACCATTTCGGTCATAAATATCGCCCCGGGGCATCTCGAGCGGTATGGTGCCCTCATGAAACCCCTCCTCGCGGGTATAAACGTCGTCGGGAAGCGCCTGGAGCTGGACAAGGCGCCCCGTTATCGCCCCAAACGCGAGAAAGAGTCCCCAGAAGACAATACGCAGACGAATACGATGACTTCGGCTCATGGCCGAGGCGTTGTTTGTCGCCTTTCCTTTTTCTTGCCGGGTGGTCATGGTTTTTCGCTACTCCCGTTTTTCCAACCCGAGACGGTGTTTTTCTCGGCACTTGCCACTCTGCCGTCAGCCACCTCGAAACCCGTGCCGTGTTGCCACACCTCTTCCGAAGGCCCGCTGTTTACGATAACCAATTGATCG
>JAWODE010000136.1:0-17476 GCA_046483455.1 Candidatus Hydrogenedentota bacterium
TAGACGATGAAAATGGGGTCGTCATGTTCAAAACCCACACCGGACAAATTTTCGAGGCAGCGCAACATGAGCCATGGGGCTCACCCGTAGACCATGAAAATGCCGCCAACCACGCTCCGGCAACGGAGGACGGGCAGTCCTGCCCGTCCATAAGACCACCGCGGACGGGTACGTCCGCGCTCCTTGTCATAGTGACCGGCGAGGGCGCCGGTCCCACACCGGACAAATTTTCGAGGCAGCGCAACATGAGCCATGGGGCTCACCCGTAGACCATGAAAATGCCGCCAACCACGCTCCGGCAACGGAGGACGGGCTGTCCAGCCCGTCCTTAAGATCGCCGCGGACGGAGACGTCCGCGCTCCTTGTAATACCGACCGGCGAGGGCGCCGGTCCCACACCGGAGAGGACAAGTATTTTCGAGGCAGCGCAACATGAGCCATGGGGCTCACCCGTAGACCATGAAAATGCCGCCAACCACGCTCCGGCAACGGAGGACGGGCATTCCTGCCCGTCCATAAGACCAACGCGGACGGATACGTCCGCGCTCCTTGTCATAGTGACCGGCGAGGGCGCCGGTCCCACACCGGAGAAATTTTCGAGGCAGACCCGAGTTTGCTACGCAAACCGTTGGGGCAGTCCCCGTTTTTCGCTTCATTCACCTGATGCAAGGGCGCCTTCACCGCAAGGAGGCACGGTCTTCTTCCTCTTCGATCAGATGGAGCACCGATTCTCCATCAGCGGCATTTTTGAGAGCTTCGCGGAGATTGGCGTTGCTCATGAGATGGGCGATCCCCCCCAGCGTGCGCACATGGGCCTGGAACTTGTTTTTGGGCAATATAAGGAGAATGACGATGTGAGCGGGCTGGCCATCGAGGCTCTCGAAGGGAATCCCACGGCGCGAAACCCCGAGGGCGCCGATAATGTCATCCACGCGGTCCGTGGCCCCGTGAGGCAAGGCGATGCCGTGCTCCATGCCCGTGCTCATTGATTTTTCACGTTCGACCACGACCTCGACCACGTGCTCGCGCAACGTAACCGGGATTTCGTGACTCTCGACCAGTAGGTCGACCAACTCGTCGATGGCTTCGTACTTATTTTCCGCTTCGAGGTCCACCTTGACGACTTCGGGATGTAGAATTTCGCCCAACAACATACGTTATGCGTCTCCAGCGGCTTTTCGTTTATTTGCTGCCTTTTTCTGTTTAATCCGTTTCAATCGAAACACATCCTCGCGTTCGCGCTCTTCGAGGGTGCGCCTGATATGGCGCACATCTGAGCGCAGACGGGGCAAAAGCGACTCGTCCAGGGCGTTGATCCGCCTGTTTACCTTGCGGACTTCATCGCCCAATACCTGGATATTTCGTTCAAACGGCGCGCACTCGATCAATTGCTCGAGCATGGACTCGGCCGCCTCCGTTGCGTCCAGGATTTGCGACGAAGTTGCCAATACCCCAATGCCCCGCTCACGCGGACTGCGTACAATGGGTTCGTGCTCCGTATCGCTGAGTTCAAGCCCCCAAATCTTCTCCGTCTTCACTTGCAGCGGGATTTGCCGGTATCCCGCGAGGCCGGCCGATCGGATTTCGGGGGTACCGCTTGCCGCGCGCGCGATAGCCAACGCGGCGACCGCGGTACGCCCGCGCCGATGCAACTCATGGCGCAAATCACGCAGCTCCCGCGCGCGTTTAAGCAGCTCCTTAAGAAGGGCCTCGCGTTTGGCCTTCAGCAGCGTGATCCCGTCGGATGCCAGCTTGATCTGCGCCCGCCTTGCCAGCAGGTTCATCCGTGTCGGCGCTGTTTGCTCTGCGCTCATGGCTTACATGTACGGCGAGGGAACGCCATCCTCCATAATCTCCGAGTAGTACCGGTCGATAAGGTCTTTGTTGATACGCGTCAACTCTTCCTTGGGCAGAACGCTCAGGAGTTGCCATCCCAAGTCGAGGGTCTCCTCGATGGTCCGGCGCGTGTGGCCTTGACCGGCCATGTCCGCCTCGAACGCTTCGGCGAACCGGAGGTATTTCTGGTCGAGCTCGGTCAGCGCATCCTCGCCGACGATCGACATGAGCTTGCGGATATCGCGGCCATGAGCATAGCAAGCGTAAAGCTGGTTCGCAAGCTCCCGGTGGTCCTTTCGGGTAAGTCCTTCGCCGATGCCGTTATTCATGAGGCGCGACAAGCTGGGCAGCACGTCCACCGGCGGAAATACGCCGCGGCGGTGCAACCCCCGGCTCATGACGATCTGCCCCTCCGTAATGTATCCCGTCAGGTCCGGGATGGGATGGGTAATGTCGTCATCGGGCATGGACAGCATAGGAATCTGGGTAACTGAACCCTTCCTGCCTCGAATGCGGCCTGCCCGCTCGTAAATCGATGAAAGGTCCGTATACATATAACCGGGGTAACCGCGGCGGCCGGGGATTTCGTCGCGGGCACTCGCGATTTGCCGGAGCGCTTCGCAATAGTTCGTCATGTCCGACAACACCACCAAAACCTGGTAGTCGTGCTTGAACGCGAGGTATTCCGCCAAGCTCAAAGCACATCGCGGGGTGAACAGGCGCTCGATGGCGGGATCGCTCGCCTTGTTAATGAAAGCTACAACGCGGGAACCGCGCCCGCCTTCCTCGAAGGACCGCAGGAAGAAGGCGGCCTCCCGCTCAGTGATACCCATAGCGCCAAAGACCACCACGAATTCCTCGGTATCGTTCTTGGTAGTCGCCTGGCGGACAATGAGGCTGGCCAGCTCGTTGGCCGGCAGGCCCGATCCGAAAAATATCGGAAGTTTCTGACCCCGCACCAATGTATTGAATCCGTCGATGGCCGAGATACCCGTCTCGATAAAATCACTGGGGGTGTCGCGCGATACCGGGTTGATGGCGGAGCCTGAAATGTCAATTTCTATCTCGGGAATGACGGGCGGCAGACCGTCTATGGGGTCGCCAATGCCGTTGAAGCGACGCCCGACAATTTCCTTCGATGCAGCAATGCGGGCGGCTTCCTGCCTTAGCGAAACCGCCGTGCGTTTAACGTCTATACCTTGCGTGCCCTGGAGTACTTGAACGACCGCGCGGTCGCGGCTTGCCTCGAGCACTTGACCCTGCCGGCGTTCGCCGCTGTCGAGCACAAGATCGAGAATCGCACCGGTGGGAAACCGCTCTCCGTTGTTCAGGAACACGAGGGGCCCCGTGATGTAGGTAAGGTCCCAGTATTCGCGGTGCACCAGGTCGTTGTCCGTGGTCTTGTGTTGTTCTCGGGTTCCCATGCGGATCATCCTTTCGGGATCAATTCGGCAAGTGCGGCCTTCATTGTCTCGACTACCTGGCATTTGTGCTCGGTGAATTCCTCGTTTGGTACGTCGGGCAAGCGGGCGAGGTCCTCGCGAACGGACAAGTCCAGAATGCGAGCCAGATTGACCTCTCGCTCCAACTGCTCCCGGCACGCGTCGTAGAACGTAAGCAGCGCCTCAAGCAAGCCGGCACTTTTTTCGAGGGAACAAAAGGCGTCGTTGTCGGAAAAGGCGTTTTGTTGCAGGAACACTTCGCGGATCATCTTCGCAATCTCCAGAATCAGCCGCTCGTTATCCTGGAGAGCGTCCGGACCGACCAGTTGCACGACCTCCTGCAATTCCGCGTCCTGCTGCATAAGTTGCAAGGCGGCGCGGCGCTGCTCGATCCATCCCTCTGGGGCATTTTCCGCGAACCAGGGATCGAGTTCGGCGAAATACAGCGAGTAACTGCGGTTCCAGTTGATAGCCGGGTAATGGCGCCGGTAGGCAAGCGTCGCATCCAGCGCCCAGAGACCGCCACTGACGCGCAACGACGTCTGTGTAACGGGTTCCGAAAAATCGCCGCCGGGGGGCGAGACGGCCCCCACCAACGTCAAGCTACCGAAGCGTTCCGCGGCATCGCTGCCGGCGCAAACGACACGCCCGCTACGTTCATAAAATGCAGCGACACGGGCCGACAGGTACGTGGGATATCCCTCCTCGCCCGGCATTTCCTCGAGGCGGGATGAAATCTCGCGCAAAGCCTCGGCCCAACGCGAGGTACTGTCGGCCATGACGGCGACGTCGTAGCCTTGGTCGCGGTAGTACTCCGCAATGGTGACGCCGGTGTAAACCGAAGCGTCGCGTGCGGCGACGGGCATGTTGGACGTATTGACCACCAGGACGGTGCGATTCATCAGGGAATCGCCGGTACGCGGGTCTTTGAGTTCGGGAAATTCCGACAGCACATCGGCCATTTCGTTTCCCCGTTCGCCACACCCGACATAGACGATAACGTCTGCATTGCAGAATTTGGCCAAGGTTTGCTCGACGACGGTTTTTCCCGTGCCGAATCCGCCAGGTACAATCGCGGTTCCACCCAACGCAATCGGGAATAGGCAGTCTAGAACACGCTGTCCCGTCAGAAAAGGGCGGTCCGGGGGTTGCTTGTGCGCTACGGGGCGTGCTTGTTTGACGGGCCACCGGTGCATCATCGTAAGTTTGTGCCCATGATCCAACTCGGCGATCGTGTCGGTGACGGTGTAATCGCCTTCGGACACGACCTGCGTAACCGTGCCGCGTGTGCGCGGCGGCGCCAGGATACGGTGCTCTATGCTGGTTGATTCCTGAACCGTTCCAAGGACCGCACCGCCCGACAATACATCTCCCGGCGCCACCTGGGGCGTGAAATGCCATTTCTTCTCGCGATTCAGGGCAGGGGCCGTCAAACCGCGCTCGATGAAATCGCCCGAAAGCTGCCGTAGCGCTTCGAGGGGGCGTTGGATACCGTCAAAGGTGCCCCCCAACAAGCCTGGGCCCAACTCGACCGACAACGCGTCGCCCAAGGCTTCTACGGGCTCGCCGATATAGATACCACCCGTATCCTCGAATACCTGCGCGTAAGCGGTTTCCCCATCAATCCGGATGACCTCGCCCATAAGCCCCGCGTTGCCGACACGAACGATCTCCCCCATGCTTACACCGAGCATACCGGTTGCCGCCACCATCGGACCGGAGATTAGCGTCAGTTTTCCAACTATTGCGTGTTCCGTATCGGCCATAGACCTTTACTCCAAACGAATTTCGTATCCCACGGCGGGCCGTATAACCGACGCCAGGTATTCGTCAACTTCCGAGTCATCTTTTTCAAAATCCGGACAAAGCACCACGAGCGGGAGGCCGCAGTGCGCCATAAGTCGCTCCTGGAACCACGCAGAAAACATCGGGCGGAATTTCTCCTGCACAACCACAAGCTCGACGTCGCTTTCGAGGTAACTCTCCAAGGCTTCTTCCGCCTCGGCGACATCGCGAACCTCCTCAACGCGCATACCGGTGAGCGTAAGCATGATGGCCAGATGTTCCTCCGCAATTCCCACGACCTCAGCCATACATCATTTCCTCCCGGATTCGCCCGCGCGGCAGGTGTCGGGTGCCGCCGCGCGCGATAAGACGCAGGTTGACAACTTCGTTGTACTTCAGCCAGGCGTAGTACATGAGCGGCGCAAGCGTCATACCATGACGGCGGGCCATCCGCCGAAGTTCCTTGGCGAGCTGTTGTTCGAACATCCGCTCGAGGGGCGAAAAGCGCCCTGTCTGCAAAAACATGTACAACCCTTCAACAAGTTCCCGGTACGGCGTCGATTCGAGAAGAACCATAGCGCTTTCGACATCTTCCGCGGCCATCATCTTGGCGGCCACCCGCTTCGACATGGTCCCTTCGGGCAGCAGCCAGTCTTCGTGGGCGTCCTGGTGGGCTTTATCGTGCAGCAGGATGCGTAGATTGATGCCGTCGATGCTGAGACGAAGCACGTTGCGCAGAAGTTGAGCATTCAAATCCGGGTTCCCGGCGAGACTCCGCACGTTTTCCACCAGATAGGTGCGATCGAGGGCGTCTTCGAGGACGCGTAGCTCGCCCTCCGTTCCATCGGTACTGTGTACCCCCCATAAACAAGCACAGAGCTCTCGATTCCATGCGACTAAACCCTGGATAAGAGCCTCCAAACTGTCGAGTTCGGAAAGGTGCTTAATAAGCGGCACTCCCAGCGTCGGGCCCGGCATTGGCAAATCGCGCGAGTACACACCATGGTCTTGCGCAAACCGCCGCCGAAGAAGCTGTTTTACCGTCATGAGGTCCCAACGCGCCAGAAACAACGCGGCATAAGGCCGGTACCGCGGCCCCGAGGTATCCAGCAATTGCTGAAACGCCAATAGGACATGTCTGGAAACGGCTTCTTCGATGGCGTTGGCCCCGCTATGGGTGGCGAGAGCCCGCGCCATTTCCTCTTGATACTCTGATGTCAGAAGCACCTCGATGACAGCCTCGACATCTTGTTGGTCCAACAGGTCCTCGAGTTCATCGCGCGATAGGAGGCGGCTTTTCATACCGTGAACGCGCGCCACCATGTATACGATGTGTTCGTGCACCGTTTCGATTTGCGCCGTCATGAATTATCTCCAAAAAGGCGACGCAGCGCTGTTTTTCGGGCGGATGCGCGTATTTTCTCGAACCGGCTCGTAAGGGTATTGGTCAAACGGAATGAGCGCGCGGCGTTGGTGACGGCCACACCGTCCCGGAGGCGTTCGTCCGGCTCGACGGCGATGTGGGCTCTATCTTGAGCATCAAGCCATTCGCGACATGTAGCGACATGCTTTGGCGGTGCCAGAACGATCGCGTTTTCGAAAGTTTCCTCGATGATTTCCGCCAGAAGAAGCCGCACGATTTCAGGAAACTCCGGGCTTTCAGCCACATTTCGTAGTTCCTCGCGCACCTTCTCCAAAACGCGGTCCGCCACCTGCTCGCGCATGGTCACCTTGGCTCGTTCCGCTTCCGCCTGCGCACGCTGACGGGCCTCTTCGAGTTCCTCCCTCGCGCGCTTTTGTTCCTCCCTAACGGCGTTTCCGCGGTTTTCCTCGGCCGTCTGCCGCGCTTCCGCGACGATCCGCGCGGCTTCTTCCCGCGCCTCGTCAAGGATCGCTTGACAGCGCTTGTCTGCGTCGCGCCTCATACTGTCGAAGAAATTTGGCGTTGGCCCGTTGTATGTTTCGGTCCTACACACTATCCGATCGATTGCCACAAGAGGATGGCGATCACGAAACCGAACACCACCAGGGTTTCCGGGATAGCAATAAGTACGACAATAGACACAAAGAGCTCGGGTTTTTCGGCCAGGGCGCCGGTGCCCCCCGCGCCTATTGCAGCCTGGACACGCGCCGTGGCCAAGGCCGCACCAATGATGGCTGCCGCCGAAGCCAGCGCAAGACCTACTGTCCGTATGGCCGCCCACATATTGACTTGTGCTTCGGCCGCGGTTTCGCTTTCTTCCGCAGCCAACGCCCAGGGTGCGGCGAGAGCAGATAGCATCACAACTGTTCCCGCGATCGCTAGTGTCTTACAGGACCGTCCGGTTACCATAGTGTCTCCTTCCTGAATGGTTGATAACGTCTGCCTTCAGGTGTATAGAATTTCGGCAAAAACTCGACGTAATTCAAACGAAGCGAGTGCAACGTTGGGCTAAACAGGCTCAATGCGATATTAAATAAATGGACTATAAGGAACAGGAAAATCGCCAACCATAAGACCTTGGCGTCCCTGGATAGCGTGTTGGCAACATTGGCAATGGCGACGGAAGCGATGCCGAGCGCCATCAGTCGGCTATACGAAATCACGTTGCCGATGAGCGATACGATCTCGAGCACATGCACCGGCGCCAGCGCCCCGCCGGCGTTAACGAGCAGAAACAGCGCTATGCCCAGCAAAACGCCGCCAAGGCCAAGAGTCGTGCCCATGCCGATCGGGAGCGTTCCCGACAAGCCTGTGACCGCCACGGCCACCGCGAACAACCCGAGAAGCAAGCCCAGCTTCTCGAGGGCATGTTTGCGGTCGCCCACGTACCAATGGCTGTACATAGCCAGAACCAGGCTGAGCACAACATGCACCACCCCGAACGCCACCGCTGCTATGAGAAGGCGCAATGTATCGTGGTGGCGTGCAAACCATAGTGGCTTCAGCCACGAAAACATGCGCGGGCCGAAGTCCCCGCAATATTCGCCGAATAAAACCCCGAACATAATGGTCGAAAGGGCAGCATAGACGTAAACGGAGGTTACTTTGCGAATGGTCTCATTGCGGCCGAACCACTGCCGGAGAACCAACGCAAGTAGCAGAATCAGCGCCCCGTACACCACATCGCCGACGATATACCCGTAAAAAAGGACGAAGAAGATGCCCACCAGAGCACTAGGGTCCAGCGTCCCATACGACGGGGGTTTCATAAGCCCCATCAAGACTTCGAAGGGTTGGAGGAGACGATGATTTTTCAGCAGAACGGGCACGCGCCTGCGTTCAACGCGCTCAATGGGGAGCCGGTCGGTGATGACTTCGCCCGGAAAGCGCTCAGCAAGCGCTTCCTCGAGAGCACCAGCCTCATCGGCCGGCACCCAGCCATGGATTACGCCAACGAATTCACTCTGGGCAAAATTGCTGACCACGCGCAACTGCTTCATCCTGTTCGTCACGAGCAGCCGTAACGCCGTCAATTCCGGACCCGTTTCCCTTGAAAAAGTGTCCAGTTTTTTCTGAATTTCCTTAAGCTCCGCGGTTTGTTCCGCAATGGATTCGTCAGTCCTTCTGAGTACTTCTTGAACCGACTTGCCCTGGAGGCGCTTATCGGGCACCTCGATCATTTCAATGCCTTCGTCGTGCAAAATGCGGCTAACGACGTCGTTGCGTTTCTCGGGATAGACGACCAATCCGAGAACCACATTGCGGTCCATCATCTTATCCGTGAATTGACTTTGCAGCCCGAGTTCCCTCTGAAAACGGTGCCGGAGCCGCCGGCGCATAAGGTTGGTGTCGCCTTTCAACACGAACGCCCGGCCGTTTTTTCCGAGGGCTACGTCTTGACCACCGAGCATATCCCCGATTAGCCGCAACGTGTCTCGAAAGTGCCTGAAAACCGCGATGTTGTCTTCAATATTTACACGGCGGCGGGTCAACGATCGTAATTCCCGGCTCCACTTGCGTGCCTGCCGCGTCCACTGGGTCGGGTCGGCTTGGCTTAAAACCCGCATCGCGTTGTGGACTTCGGTTTCATCGACGCGCCGGCGCAACAACGGGGCAATCTCATTGAGCATCTTATGGAGACTCTCAAGACTCTCCAATTCGGCTTTCTGATCATCTTCCAGATGAACGCGGTGCAAGAATCCCGGCGTATTTTCGACCGCCAAGGGAACTTCCTCGAGGTGTACAAGACCCTGTTCCTGCAGAAAGGCCACCATCTCCGCCAGACGATACCGCATAAACACGATTTCGAGGCGTACCATCTTAGCTATCATGGCGTTCTCTTTCTCTGACCGGGAAGAATGCGGGACAAGACCTCCTCAGCCACTTGTTTTGCTTGGCGTTGGGCGTGGTCTTGGGTTTCCGCCAACAGAGCGTCGGTCTTCTCTCGAACAGCGGTTAATTGTTTGGCGGCTTCGCGCTCACTGGCGTGGCGCATCTCGGCGGTCTCATGAGCAATGGCTGCTTGACTCTCGTCGAGAATCGTCTGCGCCTGGGCAGTCGCTTCCTCCACGACACGCCGGGCTGTTGCACGGGCTTCCTCGATCTTCGCGAGAAGTTCACGCTCTTCTTGCGCCACCCGTTGAAGTGCCGGCGCATCCGTATTAGACGATGTGCTCACACAATTCCCTTTGCCTTGCTGCAGACACGAACCGGCACGTTTGTGCGCCCGGCAAGCGCCCGACTGCTGTGGCGAATGCGGCTTATCTTTAAAGGCGTAAAGAAATTTGAACGCCGTCCCCCGCTCATCCGCCGCCGGCCGGCGCAGCCTCCTTCGAGAAAAGCACGTGACGTTGCATACCATTCACATCCATTTTCGGCGTCACTTTAGCATCGAATTTACCGGGCTTCAAGCACGGGTGTCACAGCCGTTTCCAGGATAGGTATGGTCACCGGTTGTCCTTCGAGCGGACGCTCTTGGGAGGTCAGATACGCCTGGTCTTCCAACAACGGCACGTTGGCATGCACGCTTCGATTCAAGACGGTTCGTAAGGTATTCACAAGGCTCTTTTTTGTTTCGGCCGGCGCAGGTCCATGCTTGTCCGTTTCAGGGTAACGCAGACCCAGCAGTATGCCGAACCGCGCTGCCAAAGCCCCCGGCTCTGTCATATCGTCTGTAGAAAGCATTGCCGGGCCGTGCGAAGACGCAATGACAATAACAAAGGGCCTCGTTGCTCCTTGGCAAATTTCTTCGACAGCGGTCCTCAACCTCTTGCCTGTATAGTGCAGCTGGTCCAGGTAAAACTCTTCAAACGTTTTTGCCGAACCAAGATCGACCCACCCACCCTTTCGCCCAAAAAGGAAGGGCATATCCGGAATGGTCAAATGGGCAAAGACCAGTCGCGGCGCTTGGTGTTCTTCGGCGGCAACCTCGTCAATCGTCTCGAACACGTACTCGATTCGCGCCCGGTGAAACCCCCGGAACCAAGCACGTGGATCGAGGCCCTTAGCGTAAAAAACTATTTCGAGGCACCGCTTCGTAACCGCGGTGTTGAGCAAAACCGCTTCGAATTCCGTCAGGGTCCAAGGAGGCGACAATTTTCGATCAATCAATGGGCCCGCTTCTAAAGCCTGCACCCCGGGAGAATACGCCACGATTTCATAGCCATGCCCCCGCAGTATGCGAAAGAAGCGGTTGTGATGGTAAAGGTCGGTAAGTGAAGCGTACTCAGTTGTATCGGGCATTTTCGGCGGCAAAAGGCGATCAAGATAATCCATATTTAGCAGCGAAGCCACGGATTGCATGTCCCACGAATAGTTAGAAAACGCGTCTGGCGAAAACTTCATCCCCTTCTGCTGCAACGATTCCAGCACCGGCAAATCGTTGTAACTGTAGCGTTTGAGTAAGACGTCGCAGCGGGCATACCCCTCGACAACAAACAGATAAATATCGGGGAAAGCTTCCTGGCCAGGAGCATTCTCAGCCGTTACCTCAAGCGGAGGAGGTATCACTTTCTCTTCTCGTGGCGCATTGAATAAAACCAGGGCAGAATAAAGCGCGACAAGCATAACTCCAAACCAGTTGGCAGTGCGCGTCCACGGCTTGAAATCTTGTTTCCACCTTGCCAGACACACGAGTCCGACAGTTACGACGGCAATATAGGTGAGAATAAAAGTCGAGGCAATCACGCCGAATACACGGTCAAGGAATAGCCCCACCACCAACGCCCCGCCAAGCACGAATGCGAGAAAAAGACTCGCCATCATAAGGGCCCGGCGGAGATTCGCGCGATAGAATACAACGATACCGAGGGTCAGAATAACAACAAGGCCGGCCATTGCAGTGTAGACGATGATTGGTTCCTGGACCTGCACGTAAGGAAACGCCGCGTTGATGCTGGTCTCCAACACGCCCCACCCCCATACCAACGCCAACAGAAGCACCGACGTTAGAAGGCCGGCTTTGTGTTTATCGCGCAAGCCTATCCAAAAACCAATCAACAACACCTCGGCAACGGCCAAAGCAACGAGTATCGGGCGTATAAGAACCGTCCAAGACACCGTACCCACGTTATACGCGTACAAGCCTAAAATCGGGCATATTGCGAGCAGCAACGGGTGAAAAACGGGGGTATCTTCAAGAGCCGCTGTCGGTTTTCGTTGGGTCATGACACGCCTGTGCTCCGTTTGGCCAAGGTTCACCCTGATCATCCTTGGCGCGTAAGGCATTGTCAAGCTTACGTCTAAACGACTTTTTTTCGCAACACCTTGACAAAAAGGATAATCCTTGGGAAACTGCAAGAACGCCGATGAAATACTTCATGTAGCGTAGTTGTTTGAAAATTGCACCACATGTAGGGAATTGCTTTGGCGTAAAGCTCCCGACCGCTTGGGTTAGCGACTGAGGAGTACGCGATGAATGGAAGGGGGATCATCGAACATTCCCGGCCGCCAGGCAAATTTAAAAAGGTGCTTGGTACGCACATCTTACCCATGCTTTGCAAGACATCCTGGAAAAGGTATCGGTTTCGACCCGAAACCGGTCGAAATGCTGTTTTGCAGGCGCTGTTGACGGGTAGCCCCAGGGGAAGCAGCACTATGGACAATGCCTCCAGCCATTTCTATAATTCAAGCCTGTTTTAGATGTAAAGGGCTTCCAAGCTGATTGGCCCGTTTTTTCGGACCTTGTAACGTATTTTATAGCCTATAGTTAGAGCATTAGGCGCAACGCTGGGAAAGGCTTTGATTTGATGGAAGTAGTGGAACCGAAGGTTTTTCTGGTTGGCGAAACGCGCGCGGTCGAAGAGGGTCTCGAGGCCTACCTCGAGCATGTGGGCGCACCGGAGTGGTCCACGGACGCTCCGAGCGATGCGGAAAAACTTTGCGAAGTGTACGGCCGTTTGTGCTACCGGTCCTTTGCGCCGGGATTGAATCCAAATGTCACGCGGGTGCGCAAAGGCAATGACAAATATCTCGGGCACATTCTCGACGTTGGGCACGGGAGTGTGCTCGAGCACGCCGTGCTGAATTTTATCTTCGCCGACGTAAGCCGGGTCTTTACCCATGAGCTCGTCCGCCATCGGGCCGGCACGGCGATTTCGCAGGAGTCTTTACGGTATGTGCGGCTCGGCTCGTTGTCCGCCTACGTTCCGATGCATATTCGCGAACACGAGCAAGGCATGGAAATCTTCTGCAAGACTATCGAGCAATTGGAGAAGGTGCAAAAGGAATTGGCCGACACCTTCGCCATCGATGACGAAAAAGCATTCTCCACCAAAAAGCAATTGACGTCGGCCTTCCGGCGCGTTGCCCCACTCGGCCTGGCAACAAGCGTAGGCTGGTCGTGCAATTTTCGCAGCTTGCGCCATGTGATTGAGATTCGCACCGCGCCCGACGCGGAGGAAGAGCTTCGCAGGGTATTCGGAAAAGTGTACGAAGCGGTGAAGGACCGCTATCATAACCTGTTTGGCGATTATACGGTGGAAATGGTAGAGGGCCTTCCCTGGATCAAGACGACCCATCGGAAGGTGTAGCCCAGAAGGGAAATCAAGCCACATGTTATTCGATGTGAAAGAACGATTCGAACTGGATTCGCAATTCTTGGCACAGTTTCAGGGACGTCAGCCCGACTGGGGCCCTTTGGGCTATGTCACCTACAAACGCACCTACGCCCGGCCAGTTCCCGATGAACCAGACCGCACTGAAGAATATTGGGAAACGTGCCGACGCGTCGTGGAAGGATGTTACACAATCCAACTCACCCATTGCCGCAATTTGAAACTGCCGTGGGATAAACAGAAAGCACAGCGGTCCGCCCAGGAAATGTTTCGTCTCATGTGGGACTTCAAATTCCTGCCGCCGGGCCGGGGCCTATGGATGATGGGGACTGATTACATCTATCAACGCGGCTCAGCGGCCTTGAATAACTGCGCCTTTGTCTCGACCGAGGAGATCGATTTCGAGTTCTCCGAGCCATTTTGTTTCTTGATGGATATGTCCATGCTTGGTACCGGGGTGGCATTCGACACAAAAGGGGCCGGTAAGTTGATTGTACAGGAACCCGTCGTCGACCAGGACGCTATGCACGTGGTCGAGGATTCCAAAGAAGGCTGGGTGGAAGTGATCCGCATAATCCTGGATTCCTATGCGGGAAAATGCCGCCGGCCCGGGCGCATCGATTATTCGCAAATCCGCCCCCAAGGTTCTCCAATTCGGACATTCGGAGGCATAGCGCCCGGTCCCGGCCCCCTGATTCAGGGGGTTGACAACGTGGATGCGGTTTTGCGGCCACAGATCGGAAACCGGATTACCTCGGCCGATATTACCGACCTGATGAACGTGATTGGGAAATGCGTGGTGTCGGGGGGCGTCCGACGTACGGCGGAGTTGGCGCTGGGGGACCCTTATGATGAGGCATATCTGAAGCTGAAGGACCCTGAGCTCTTCCCCGAAAAACTGAAGCATTGGCGTTGGGCCTCGAATAACAGCGTGGCGGCGGACCTGGGAATGGATTACAGTGGGGTGGGAACACAGACCGCCAAAAACGGCGAGCCCGGCTATTTCTGGATTGAAAATGCCCAAGCGTATGGCCGGACAAAGGATGGCGAAAACTGGATCGATGCAAAGGTTTCCGGCACGAACCCCTGCGCCGAACAGAGTCTGGAGTCCTACGAAATCTGCAATCTGGTCGAAACCTTTCCCTCGCGCCACGACACCCTCGAGGAATACAAACGCACGTTGAAATTCGCCTACCTGTACGCCAAGACCGTCACGCTCGTGCCGACGCACAATGAGCGAACCAACGCGATCATGTTGCGCAACCGCCGGATCGGGCTTTCCCAATCCGGTATTGTGGAATCCTTTGAAAGACACGGACGGCGCACCCATTTCAACTGGTGCGACGAGGGGTACAAATACATCTGCAACCTCGATCGCATCTATGCACAATGGCTGTGTGTGCCCGAGAGCATCAAGAAAACCAGTGTCAAGCCGAGCGGAACCGTGTCGCTTCTTCCGGGGGTAACGCCCGGCATTCATTATGCGCATTCCGAGTACTACCTGCGGGCCATGCGCATTGACAAAACAAGCAAGCTCGTCGAGCCCCTTCGCAAAGCCGGGTATCACATCGAGGAATCGGTTTACGGCGATAATACGTGGGTTGTCTATTTCCCCGTGAGGACCGAAAACTTCGACCGATCGAAGAATGACGTGTCCGTATGGGAGCAGGTCGAAAACGTGGCGCAAATGCAGTATTACTGGGCCGACAATCAAGTAAGCGCCACTATTACGTTCAAGTCGGAAGAGGCCCGGGACATCCCCCGGATACTCGAATTGTATGAAACACGGCTGAAATCCATCAGTTTCCTGCCTATGGTCGAACATAGTTACGCTCAAGCGCCGTATCAGGAAATTTCAAAGGAAATGTATGAGCATGCGGTCGCGCGGCAGGCGCCGCTCGATTTCTCCCATATGTATACGGACGAGGCGCAGGACCTCTATTGCGACAGCGACAAATGCGAGATCATTATTCCCGAAAAACTACCCGAAACCGCCGAACTCGAGTTCGAAGAGGGCCAAGAGGCTGAGAAAAAGAAAAACCGGGAGATCGGCGTTCCGAAATAGCCCTTTTCTCACTGCCATCCGTGCTCTGGTCTGTGGGGCCGTATTTCCACCCCTCAGCCCGCTTCCCGTATAGTACGTACAGTGCCGATTGTTGCGTTCGGACCGAGACAGTGCTTTCGAGGCCTGGGAACTCCGGACTGTAGGGCGTGAGGATTGTTGCCGTGCCGATGCCGACTTCCATTCGCGACCACCCGCCAGGGGAACGCGAAAAATACGAACCGTACGCTACTCCTCTGAGCCGTTCAGGTCCTGAGGGAAGAGCTGCGTTGCGCTATGCGGCTCGCATGGTTCGGCAAATGGCGACGCTATTTGTTTGTGTGTTTTTTTTGACGCTATTAACGGCGAGCTGCGCGACAGGACCCCATTTCCGATCTTCCTCCGACGACTTAGATGTCCCGGGACTGGAACGTTCAACCACGGTGCGTTGGGGGAACCCGTTGGCCGCCAAACCACTACGCGTGCTCTTTGTCCTCCCGCGCATCGCGGAACGGGATGCCATGGAGCTGGCATTACGCCTCGATATGGCATACGAGACGGTGTTACTCGAATCCACGCCGGCGGGAGCGGAAGCGGATAGCCGGTACGACGACCTTCAAAGTGCACTTGAACGGGGGCCGGACTTGCTGGTACTGGCGAACATCGATTTCGGCAGACTGCCTGCCGCGGTTTTCGAGCGTATCCGGGAGCAAATGCATGATGGCACGGGCCTTCTCCTCGCCAATCATCAACAAAATACGTCGGATGAGCTGCAGCATTTTCTCCGGGAACTTGCCCCGGTCGAATCCACATCACCCATCACGGGCGGCATTGGCGCGGAACTTACACCTGAATGGCAGGGCGGGCTCGACTTCGTGCAGGCGGCCACCTACGGCAGCGGTCGCGTCGTTCAACTGAATTATCCCGGGACCGGCCCTGTGTATCACGCGTTGTTGCCCGAATTGCTGTATCCCGAAAAGGCGGAGTGGGCGCATTACGAGACGTATTGGTCCCTCATTGCGAAGGCGGCATTGTGGGCGGCGCACCGCGAGCCCTCGCAAAGGATCGATCGCATTCTGAAAGAGGCCCGCCAAGAAAAGGGCTTCGAGGAATTACCGCCGGGCATGACGGAAGACGAGATGCATGAGTACGTGGCCGCCACCGATACGCGCATGCTACATACGTACCGCCTTCACCTCAACGCCCCCGCGGAAAAGCGGTACGAAATCGTTGCTCAACTGCGCCAGCCCGGTCGTCAGTGGCGAACGCGAATTCGACAGCCCGGAGAACCCCTCGAGGTCGGCAAGGAAAACTTCCCGCTAACGATTCCTGCGATCCCGGGCCGCTTCTATCTCGATACGTGGCTGAAAAACAACGATAAGACGGTCGACTGGCATTCGGTTCCCACGACGATCGAGACGCGGCCGTTTTTCGATAAGCTCCGCACAGGACGTGAGGTTGTGCTGGCCAACGACACCATTCGGGTGACGTTTGAACTGCTGCCTTCCCAGCGCACGGAGGACGGATTGCAGCGCTGCATTGTGGCGCTCCGTGCCACCGACGCTTATGGTCGGCAGGTAGGTTTCAGTACCGACGAAGCGCCCGGCGCCCGGCGGACGTACACGGCCCGGCTCGATGTGGCCGATCTTATCAGTAACCGTCTGAACCTCGAGTGCATGGTTTTTTCCCACCCCCTGAAAAGCACGAAGATCGAGGAACTGCATCTTCTTAACACCGGTGGAACCAAACTTCCGCTTGGCGTGCGGCTACCGGGTCCTGGACATCCGTTTGCACTAGCTGTTGCCAACCATGCCAGCCAGGAATACACCCTGCGGAGCCTAAACAGACTGTTGGCGGATGCGGGCGTGACATCGATTGTCGTTCCAGCCCGTGAAGACGCCGCGCGTTTCGTTCCTGAGACGGGTCAGACGCCCGTGTTTCAATTGCTTGAACCTTGGACTCCTCGCGACCTCGAAGCGCTCGCCGCTGAAGGGGAAATACCCGAGGGCGCCCCTCCTCCCGCCTCGTTGGAACAGCTCACCCACGATGTCCGCCAAGTACATATTGGCGTTGCCGGCGGCTTTCTCCTGGGAGGCCCAAACGGTTTTAACGACACCTGGAAGACCATTCGTTCCTCCTCCGCTGTCATGGATGAATTTCGCTCCCGCTTGTGGGCGAAGTTCGAAGAACCCGCTTCTCTGGGCCCTGAATGGGCGTCGCGCTTTAAGACCTGGGAAAACCTTTCAATCGAGACGATTGAACAGGCGGCCGACGACGGTTTCTTTGAACCCTGGATGCGTTTCCATCGGCATATCGATGGCGTATTCTTGCGGCTGTACGAAATGGCGCAGGGGGCCATTCGCGCGGCCGAACCCCTGGCGCCTGTCGGTTTCAGC
>JAWODE010000148.1:0-4289 GCA_046483455.1 Candidatus Hydrogenedentota bacterium
AAGAAACTCGACATCAACCCGGCCGGGTTCGCCTTGCCACGCGACCTGGGTACCGTCGATACTCATAGCCCCCTTGGTATGCAGCATCCACTGGTAACTACTGGGTTCGGGCGCCTTCAGTATGTCGTGGATGAGGAAGCAGGTCAGGGTATCATGGCGTTTCACGAACACAATGCGGCGCTTCCAGCTATCGAGATTCTTGTATGACTCGCCGGCTTCCCCTGAGACAACATCCAGCGTCGGCGAGGTGTGGAACGCAATCAGTTCGCCGCGCGCGCTGCGCGTATGTTTGAGTTGGCTTTCGCCGTTCACGAGGATCGCGTTGTCGGATTGCGTATGCCACATCCAGTCCTTGTGATGAGGGCTGCCGTAGACGTCGCGGCGGCCGGTGCGCACAAACACGGGCTGTCCGTCGATATTAAGCAAGAAGGCATTATTCGCATTGTAGCCGTGGCTCTGACGTCCAAATTCCGGGCTGCTCTTGAAATGAATCTGAATGTTGTCCTTTCCGTCGATGAGGTTGGTGTTCAGCACGGCGAGACCGACTCCCCGGAACTGAATGGACGACGGCAGGTCCGTGGGCGGTTTGGCTTCAACGTCTGTAGCCTTGATATGGCGCAGGAACCCCACGTAACCGCCGCCGACTCCCGCGTTGTGCGCCTCCGCGTACCACTGCCAATAGGGGTTCTCGGTGCTTGCCGCAAACACCGCCATCAGGCGCGCAATGCGGCTGGACTTCATATAAACGGTCTGATCGCCGAATCCACCATGTTGCGTGCCCGGTGGCATGAGGTACATGCCGTAATCGCCTACGTTGCTGAAGAACGGCATCCGGTAAACGTCGATATCAAAGGCCGCTTGCACAATGTCCGCCCAATAGGTAAACCGGCTCAGATAACTCGTCCAATAGGCCAGTCCTTCGTGCCAACCGCCGTCGCTGTCGCTCCAAACCGGATACGTCGTGCCAAGGATGGTCATGGCATAATCCAGCCATTGAGCCGTTTCCTCAAAATCGCCATGGAACGCGATGGCCACCTCGCCCAACCAGTGCCACGCGCGGTTGCTGTGGCTGGCATAGGGACGCCACAGATGCGAACGCCCGCGAAGGTGATTGAAGCAATCCCCGCCGCGGATTTGCATGACCTCGATAATCTTTTCCCGGTCTTCCTCGGAAAGCAATGGATACACCCACGAATAGGCGCGCGATGGGTAATACATCGCCGGCATGGCCGCCTCGTCGTTGTAGCGGTAGTTGGTCGAGCCCTTGGGGTCCCATTCGGCAAAGGCCAGCAATAGCTCACGGGCAGCTTGGCCATATTGCTCGTCCCCGGTCAAGCGGTACACAAATGCGAGCGTGGCCGCGCCATTGGTCAGCTTCTGCGTGTGTACGCGGTTGCCCCACCAGATTTTGCGCCATTCATCACTCTTGCGCGTTACGTCGTCGGGGTACAACGGCGGCTCGGAGGTGTCGGGCGGGTTCTCGAGAAGCTTGTCCGCGCTTTTCACGAGCGGCTCGAATTGGCTTTTCAAATCCCCATGGGCCAATTCGCGCAAGCGGGGCAAGTCCTCGGGCCGGAAGAAAAGCCGGGGATGTTCGGCCGGCATGCGCTTGATGAGTTCCGGGGTCGGTGGCATGGGAAATTCGACCGCTTCGCTGGTAACGGTGAACGTCCGCACCGTACTCCAGTCCGTGCGCTTGTCATCTTCGTCGAGAGCGGCATAGCGCCAATAATAGGCGCCGGGAGATAACGTTATGGACGGACGGTGGGCCGACCAGAGAATATCCGTTTTCTCGTATGCGATTCCCTCGAAAGCTTTGTCGGAGGCCACCTGAAGGTGGTATGCGGCTGCATTTTTGCATGGCCGCCACGAAAACCCCGGCGGATTGGTAGCAGGTTGGGTGTCCGTTTCCGGCCGGTACCCCCAGTCGCCCGTGCTTGCGGGGCGCTCATCAAGTTCGAGGGCAGACGCGGTCGCGGCGAAAAGAAGACAACATACGGCAATACTGAACCGATACATATCAATCCTCCGGAAGTTTATCAGAGTTATTTTGCCGTGGGGACTATTTCTTCTGAGTTCATAGCGACACTTTAACACAGGGAAAAGGGGCATGTCCCGCCAATCGGACATGCCCCTTCCATACGTTGGACCATGGTTTTACTATGGTCGTTCACCGACTCAGCAACCACCTCCATACGTAACGTATGCCAGGTAGCCCGCAAGCCAGCGCGTTATCGGAAACGCTCCTTCGCCATCGTATCTAACAAATTCGACGTGGCCGTCCATGTACAGCACATTGCATCCACCGGGCAGATGATTGAACTTTGCCACTCCTTGCCCGGAACCGCCTCCCGCGGAACCGGAGGCAAAGAAATCCCACATGACGGGTAAGGTGCTTTGTGCTTCCGCTCCGCTTGCGGGATTGTTGATATCGGTGATAAAGAAACGCTCGATACCCTCACGCAAACGGTATATTGTTGAACCGCCATTCGTGCCCTCCGCCATGATCTCGACGCCATTGTACTCCCACGGATTCAATATCCCGCTCACCTCGATATCCGTGTCAGCATAGGGAAAAAATGGAAGCCCTTTCATGCCCGGTATTTGGCCGGGCTGATTCGTTTTATGAAGCTCCATCGCCTCCAAAACACCGGCGATCTCGGCGGTACTATGAACCGCCCACGCCATGTACATATAGGACCGCGGCTGACAAACCCACAGCGCCACGTCGGTGCCGTCAAACGCCCCGTCCTGGTTCAGATCGCCACTCGACCATGACGCGTTACCGGAATCGTCAAGTTCACCCGCCAAAATATCCTCGATCTCCTCTTCGATCGGCTTTGCGGACGAATAGGAATCGGAAGGACAGAGCGTTAGATTGTAGTCCGTCATGTATTCGGGATACACATCGGGACCATGCACAGCCATGGCGCCGGACCCAAACCCGTAGTTGTAAATCTTGCGCGGGAATCGTTCTCCTTTGCTTTCGTTCGCATACATTTTGAAAATCAATCCCCATTGCTTGAGGTTATTAGCGCACGATGCGCGGCGGGCCGCTTCCCGGGCCCGTGCCAGCGCCGGAAGCAAGATGGCGGCAAGAATGCCGATAATCGCGATCACCACAAGCAACTCGATCAAAGTAAATCCGTTTTTTCTGGTTTTCATGGTATGAAATCTCCATCACGTCTCGTTTAGCGCGCCCCGCGGATGCATGATCGCTCCCGGTGTGCCATGAGATGAAAGCCCACTCTGCCGCTTTCCGAATCTCTCGAAATAACTACTTCCGGTTCGAAAAGCCTCACGCGCACACTCGAGGTGCGGGGCCTGGGTGTGATCGACATACGTTTAACGATAAAGAAAGGAAATTAACGGAGGGGTGGAGCGCGAAGGGGATTGCAAATACATCGAATATGGACCGGAAGGTAGATGGAATTCTCGGCGGTGCTCACGGTGGTGGAGGCCCGCCACAACAGCCACGTGAACACCAGCACCACCAGAATTAGTGCATGCACCAATTGGCAGAAGGGACAATTCTCTTCACCGCCTTCGTCTTTTTGACACAATCCTGGAATGGCTTCATGAACAAGGGCAAGAACATAAAACAGGAGCAAAAACATCAGCACCGCATAAAACAATCTCGATGTTTTCGAGAAAGCGGCATACCCGACCCGCCGGTGCCTACGGCATCGCGAATCCTGCTTTCCGGTTATGCTGTGCATTGGCGCTCTATCTTCTCATTTCCTGCGGATCGTTTGGAAGGTCCTGTTTATCCTGCCGGGCCCCTAAAATAACGTCTACCATAAAAAAGAATGTCATCCCCCCGAAGATTTGTCAAGAAACGAGATGCCTCCCCATCGCCGGGTAACGCCAGTAAATGGACGCGAAATGCCTGAGAAGGGCCGATTCACTCAGTGTGGGGAGACACCCATCGGGTGGCACCATTAACGAAGGGCCCTCATAGATTTAGGGCAACCTCGATAAGAGAGACGGCGCAAGGTAATTTCTGTCGACTCTTGTAGGGGCGGACCTCCGTGGCCGCCCAAGGGGCAGGCACAGGGGCCTGCCCCTACCTTACCCGGGAAAAGCAAAACGACGCGAACACGTGCATTGGCGCTGTGCTCACCGCCTCTTCAGCTATATCGCCTGACGTTTCAGGTCTTCGAGATGGAGAGCCCCGAACTGTTCTTCGCAAAGCGTGCGGTACGCGCCCTTATGCCGGATGAGATCGTGGTGGGCGCCGATCTGGACTACGTGGCCGTGGTCAAGCACCACCACAAAATCGCAATCGC
>JAWODE010000165.1:0-6173 GCA_046483455.1 Candidatus Hydrogenedentota bacterium
CCCCTGTCTCCAGGATGGCCAGGAGGCGCTCCCGCACCAGCCGCAGGCCCTCCAGCCAGCCGTTCAGCATGGCGCGGTCCGCTGGAGGGCAACTGGGGAAGCCGGAAGCCTACTTTTTCCCAACCCAATTGAACAACCATGGCGGCGACTTTCCCTATACGTTCTTCGGACTGCAACCCGGCGTAACCAAAGAAGAAGTACGCCAAGCCCTGATGGATTACACCAAGGGCGACAACAAACTCACGAACTTGTCGGCGGCATATCGTCTCGAACCGGGAACCGGCTGGGACGTGCCCCCCGGCGTGCTTCACGCCCCCGGCAGTCTCTGCACCTATGAACCCCAGAAGGCGTCAGACGTCTTCGCCATGTACCAGTCCCTCACGGGTGACCAGATCGTTCCCGAGGAGCTTCTCTGGAAAGACACGCCCGAAGATAAAAAGGGCGACTTTGACTATCTTGTCGACGTCATCGACTGGCAACTCAACGTCGACCCTAACTTCGCGCAGAAACACTTCATGCGCCCGAAACCCGTCCGTCCTGTGAAGGAAATGGAGGACGAGGGCTACCGCGAAGAATGGATTTGCTATAAATCCACCGCGTTCAGCGCCAAACGACTGACCGTTTTCCCGGGAGCATCGGTCACTATCAAAGACGCCGGCGCCTACGGCCTGATCGTGCTGCAAGGCCACGGGACCATGGGCGCCTGGGACATCGAGTCGCCGGCGCTTATCCGCTTTGGCCAACTCACCTACGATGAGTTCTTCGTGTCGGAAACGGCGGCTAAGGAAGGCGTCAAACTCACCAACCCCAGCAAAGCCGACCCGATAGTCATGCTCAAACACTTCGGCCCGAATAATCCGGACCTGGCCATCGAAGAGTAACCTATTCCCCACAGGCCCGAAAGCGCCGCGCTCGTCACAAAGCGCGGCGCTTTTTTACAAACTCACAATGACTCACGAGAGGCTTCGTAAACACGGATACGCTCCGGATCAAACTCGAGCTGCACTGCATCGTTTTCATGAAAAGCCGCATCTTCACGCAACACCAGAATGTCCTTGCCGGACACGTCGACGTGAAACAGAACCTCGCGGCCCAACGGCTCGACAGTCTTAACGCGGCCACGCAACCCCTGGCCGTTTTCGCGATACATGGCGATGTGTTGCGGACGAATGCCCAATAGGACGGGGCCCTCTTCAATAGCGCCGAAACAGGCCTTTTCGGGTTCCGGAACTGTGTACGACGTGTCATCTACGATAACCGTAAACGTCTCGCCGGAACGGGTAAGCTGGGCTTCCATGAGATTCATCGGCGGGGACCCCATGAATTCCGCCGCGAACGGGCTCTTGGGACAATCGTAGAGGTCGAGCGGCGTGTCCACCTGTACCAATTGACCCTCTCGCAGCAATGCCACTCGGTCACCCATAGTCAGCGCTTCCACTTGGTCGTGCGTCACATACAACGTAGTCACCCCGATCTCGTTTTGAAGCTGCTTCAGCTCCGCGCGCATGGCCGTCCGGAGTTGGGCATCGAGGTTCGAAAGCGGCTCATCGAGAAGGAATATCTTGGGGCGGCGGACAAGGGCGCGCGAAATCGCCACCCACTGGCGCTGTCCCCCGGACAATTCCCCGGGTTTCCTATCCAAAAGCGCTTCAATGCCGAGCATCTCCGCTGTTTTGTAAACGGCTTCTTTGATAGTCTTCTTCTTTTCCTTGGCAATTCTGAGGGGAAAGGCGATGTTGTCAAACACGCGCATGTGGGGGTACAGCGCATAACTTTGGAAGACCATGGCCACATCACGTTCTTTGGTCGGCACAAAAAGACGTTTCGCGGGCGCAGCTACCGGTTCCTCATCAAATAGAATTTCGCCGGAAGTGGGCTTTTCGAGGCCCGCGACCAGGTTTAGGATGGTAGATTTCCCGCAACCGGAGGGGCCCAGGAGGATGAAAAACTCGCCGTCATTCACCTCGAACGATACATCCTCGACGGCCTGCACCCCTCTTCTGCCGCGGTGAAAATGCTTTGAAAGATTGCGCAAAGTAAGTCTCATTCCTTCACCGCTCCCCGGGTCAGTCCCTGTATGATACGTCTCTGGAAAACAAGCGTGAGAATTACAACGGGAATGGTCGTAACCGTGGCAGCGGCCATGATCTCACCCCATGGAATCTGTCCGTGCAATCCCTGGAACAAGGCAATCCCCACGGGGATGGTTCGCGCCGAGTAATCGGTCGTCAGCATCAAGGCAAACAGAAATTCGTTGAACGCGAAAATGAACGCCAATAGCGCCGTCGAGAACACCCCCGGCGCCGCCACCGGGAAAATGATTTTGATCAGAATCTGAAGCCGGCTTGCCCCGTCCACAATCCCGGCCTTATCGAGGTCCAGCGGCACCTGCTCGAAGTAGCTCACCAGAATCCAGAGCGAGAGAGGCAAGGTCCAGGATACATACGGCAGAATGAGCGCCTGATAGGTGTTTATCCATCCCAGCGCGCTCATAAAGCGAAATAAATAACCTACCAGGGATACCGGCGGAAACATCGAGATGGCCAGCACAAACACCATGATGAACCGGCGGAACGGCAGCTCCAACCGCGTCAAGGCATACGCGGCCAACGATGCGATAAACACGGTCACCGTCGCGCTGATGGCCGAGATCACAATGCTGTTGCGCATGTAGGCCAGAAAATGGACTTCGTCTGAAAAAATAACGGTCCGAAAATGTGCCAGGGTCAGTTCGAGTGTCTTGCCGGCGCGCAGAAAATCGGGATGCTCATTCAGCCCCGTCATCAGCATGTAGAAAAACGGCGCCAGGCAGAATACCGTCGTAAATGCAACGCCAAGGACAAGCAGCAGACGTTTCTGGAGCTGCTCAGACATTATCTGCGCCCTCCGAAACCGCCCAGCCGCACGTAAAAAATGGACAACCCCAGCGCAATCACGAACAACACCACGCTGGCCGCCGAACCATAGCCGTAGTCACCCGAGGTGAAATGACCGTATGCAAAAAGGGACAGCGATTCGGTTGCTCCGCCCGGCCCCCCCTCGGTGAGCACATAGATTACGTCGAAAATGCGCAAGGCCTGGATGGTGCGAAACAGCAGCGCCACCACCAGCACGGGCCATAGCAGCGGCAGCGTAATCGCAAAAAATCGGCGAATGTAACCTGCACGGTCCACCCGCGCTTGGGCGTAGAGGTCGGCTGGAATCGCCGACAGGCCCGCCACCAGGATAATCGCCGCAAATGGCGTCGTTTTCCACAAATCCGCCACCACTACCGCGGCAAATGCCCCGATATCCGTGCCCAGCCAATTCACCGGCTCGGTGGTGATGCCCGAAATTCGCAGCAACCAGTTCGCCGCGCCATAGTTGTAGTTATAGACCAATGCGAACACGCGGCCGGACACCGCGGCCGGGATCGCCCAGGGAATCAACACACACGCGCGGAACGCTCCCCGGAAGGGAAACGTCTCGTTCATCACAAGCGCAATAATCAGCGCAAGCAACACCTCGAGCGGCACCGAGATAATCGTGAACAATACCGTAAAACGGACCGAACTCCAGAATGCCCTGTCTTGAAAAAGCGCCTGGTAATTCCCAATCCCGATAAACTTGAGCGGCATATACAAAACATCGCGGAAGAAGCTGTCAACAATCGTACCGAGCACCGGCATCAAAACAAACGCCGCGAGAAACAGAAAGGTAGGAAACAGAAATCCCAACCCCTGAACGCGTTCGCTCTTCAGCAGGTTTCGGGGCCCGGCCATTTAGCCGTTCTCGGTGCCTGATTCGCCGGGCAAGCGGTCTGTATCCCCGTAATTGCGGACCAGGGTCTCGATCTCTTCCTGGGCCGTGCTCAGGGCTTCCGCCGCCGAAACCTTGCCGGCCAGACAGGCCGAGATACGCTGCTGCGCAATCTGCGAGAGTTGATTGTAATACGGCACGAGTGGCCGCGGTTTCGCGTGCTCGAAAATTTCCTTCAATTGTGGAAAATGCGGGGCTTTTTCGAGAATATCCGCATCGTCATACAGGTCGCTCCGGCCCGGATTCCACCCCAACCGCAAAACCATTTTCTTCAGGGTCGCTTTCGAGGTCACATACTCGACAAAGCGTTGCGCTTCCTCCTTCCGGTCCGAAAACTTCGAGATGCCGATATGCCACCCGCCGAGGGTCGAGACGTCCTGCCCAGCCTCCATCGCGGGCAGCCGCGCGACGCCGACCTTGCCGTACACCGGCGACCCCTCGGACTGATGGTCCGACCATGCATACGGCCAGTTCCGCTCGAAAAGCGCATCGCCTTCCTGGAAGAACATCCGTACCTCTTCCTCTTTCATCTCCGTGTACGTGTTGGGCGGCGATACCTCGTGTTCCCAGATGAGGTCGTGCATGAGCTTCAACGCCTTGCGATTCACCTCGCGGTCCAGCATCAGGGGGCGGGGTTCTTCGTTGGAAGGCGCCAGGAATCCCCCCTTCTTTCCAGCAAACTCGAGGAAATTGCAGACCAGCCCTTCATATTGCGCGCCCTGCCACACGTAGCCATAAAAGCTGGGGTTCTCCGCGCGTTCCCCCTCCTGCGCCGTCCGGCACATCTCGATCAGTTGGTCATACGTCTTCGGCGGGGCGTCGAAGCCGTATTTCTCAAACAGGTCCGTGCGGTAGTACAGCAAGCCGCCATCCATATAGACCGGCAGCGCGATCAATTGGCCGTCCCGGCGATCGACGAGATTCAGCACCCGCTCGAAAAACGGCGCCGTTTCAATGTTCTCAATAGGATGGCACCAATCCGACGCTGCAAACAGCCCGACCCACGCCACGTCCATCATGAATACATCCGGATCGCTGTTCGCGGAATCCAGGGATACGATAAGGGTCTGAAGCTGCTGGGAACTGTCGGACGGCTGGCGGCGCACCTCGACGTCGATGCCCGTCTCGGCCTCGAATTCAGCGACCACTTCCTGCCAGACCTGCAATTCGGAATTCGTCCCCCCGACGGCAAACACCAGCGCATCGTTCGCTTTTCCGCCGCACCCGGCCACCGCGACACCCAGCGCGATTAGCATAAACACGTGTTTTCTCATTGCGCCTAACCTCCAAGACCCATGCTACCGGCTGAAGGTAAAACAGTCAAAAACGCCCAGAAATCCCAGTCAGAAAGACTTCGCAATGAGAGCTTTCTTGAGGTTGTGTTTTACCGCAGAAACGCAGAGCACGCAGAGCAATTAAGAACAAAGCAGAAAAAATCATGCGCAACAAGTCAGCACACCGTCTTCAATCCTTCAAAAATTAATCTGTAATTTTTCTTCGTGTCTTGGTGCCTTTGTGGTTGATCCTCCCAAAGGGAGAGACTTTCCGCGCTCTCTGCGACTCTGCGGTGAAATTCCCGGCTTGCTTTTTACCGCAGAGACGCAGAGCAATTAGGAACAAAGCAAAAACAGCATTCGTAAGAAGTCAGCAATCCATCCGTCAATGCTTCAAAAATTAACCTGTAATTCTTCTTCGTGTCTTCCATGAGAAGGCCTTGTCAAGGCCTTCTCATGGAAGAACACAAAGAATCGGAGCGGAAAAGACGCAAATGCACATGCCTTTACTTATGATCTTCGACCTCTGCGGCATCTGCGGATGTTTCTCTTACCTCTTTCCGCGCCCCCACAATTCGTTGCTGTGTCCTTGTTTTTTCCAACCCCTATGTGTTGCGTACCATGGCCGTCTCGGCCATGGTACGCACCTTCGAATAAATAGTTACTAGCCCTTATTTTTCCTCATGGCGTCCAGGCGTATCCGGGCGGAACCGATCCGCCCGGGTCGCATGTCGTCTACGCACTCCTCTTTGGGGTTGCTGGCGTTGCTTGCTTGACTGCGGGGCTGTTTGTTCTTCGAACCGTCATGTTCACACTTGACTGCGGTCATAGGAACGAAGTAAAACCGTACTCATAGCGGATATTTACGGCATGGACTGGAGCGGCGGATGGCGCGTGTCCTGAGGTCATGACTCACTGACCGCCGCCCAGTGATGCCAAACATTAGGGAACCTACTCCCATGCAAGCACACGAAGAGCTACCGACTGGCAAGAAGATCATGAGGAACTTCGATGGTGACGGTCGCGTGACGTCGGAAATTCACATGTATGGCATGTTGGATATAGCGATTGAGTTTGAGTTCAACGAGGGCGTCAAGACAG
>JAWODE010000166.1:0-3218 GCA_046483455.1 Candidatus Hydrogenedentota bacterium
CAGCCCATTCGGCTGCGGTTCCACCTGAAAAACGCCGATTTGTTCAGCTACCGCATCGAGTGAATTGCGTCGGCATTTAAGGTAAGTCCCTTAAAATCCATCACTTGAAGAGTTTTCGGGGGATTCGGGCCGAATATTCTGTACGGCCGCGGCTCGTTGGTGCAAAAAGGCCCTCATGCGCCGGTATTTCTTGCAAAAAGGCGGGGGTTTTGGTATCACAAGGGCAGTTTCTGGGGAAAATTCGCGGAAACGGCTAAAGTTTGGGCGCGATAGTGCCGATGAACGGTATGTAGCATGGTGCTACCTGAGAAGTCATTGAACGTGGGAGAGGACCTATGGTTGGAATTAAAGGAGTAGGCGGCATTCCCGAGCCGACCCCTGATCGCCCAGCCAATGTCCGTGACAGCAAGCGCGATGTAAAAAGCGCACCTGCGCGTGAGGACGGGGTTCGCATCAGTCCGGAAGCGCAGGAGGCCGCAAGCAGCGCGCGCTTGGCCAAGATTGCCCGCGAAGACGACGGGATTCGCGCCGATAAAGTAGCTGCCGCGAAAGAACGGATCGAGCGGGGCGATTTCCGGTTTCCGGAAGTGGTGGCCGAAGTCGCACGCCGGTTGAGCAAATACTTGCCATAAAACCGGTTACAAAACGTAAACGAGCAAGATTTCAAAGCACGAGGGTACTCGTGCTTTTTGTTTTGCTGGCCGGGAGTGGCTGCCGGATGTGGCCATTCGGCGGTGCGATGCCGGGTATCGAGGAAGGCCTCGCGTCGTGGTACGGTAACGAGTATCACGGCCGGACTACGGCCTCGGGCGAGGTGTTCAACCAAGAGGCCATGACGGCAGCTCACCCGAAATTCCCTTTCGGCACTATCGTACATGTGACCAATCTGAAAAACCGCCGGACCGTGGTCGTGCGTATCAATGACCGTGGCCCCTTCATTCGTGGGCGCGTGATCGACTTGTCGCGCGGGGCGGCCCGGGAGTTGAACATGCTGCGCGACGGTCTTGTGCCGGTGCGCATCGAAGTATTGGAATGGGGAACGGACGCGCGCACGTGAACGCAACGGCCGTGTCGTACTTGGAAGAATCAGGTCCATGCCCACTCTGAGTGTCGTTATGATCGTCAAGAACGAGGCGGAATGCCTCGGCAAATGCTTGGCGTCCGTGCGCGATATCGCCGACGAGCTCGTGATCGGAGATACGGGTTCGACCGACCAGACGGTGGCGGTGGCGGAAAGATTCCATGCGCGGGTGTTCGAGATTCCCTGGCGCGACGATTTTGCATGGGCGCGGAACCGGGTGCTCGAGGCCGCCACTGGCGACTGGCTGCTCCATCTCGATGCGGATGAGGTCCTGGACGCGCAAGGAGCGGCCCAGATTCGCGCGGTGGTGGACGCCGACGGCGCGGGGGCCGATGCCATCGAGGTGACCCTGGCCAATTACTGCGACGACCCGCGGTCGTGGCGGTGGGTGGCCGTGGCTCCGGATGATCCCATGGCGCGGGGCCATGCGGGATACGTTGGGGCGCCGTTGCTGCGGCTGTTCCGCAATAAACAGGGTTTCGAATACCGCGAACCGGTCCACGAAAACATCACCGAAAGTGTAGTCGAGCGCGGCGGTGTGGTCCGGGCGGAGCCCATCCTGATCCATCATTACGGGTATCAGGCGGGGGACGCGCGCTCGGATGCGAAAAAGGCTTTCTACCTTGAACTCAATCGCAAGAAGACGGAAGAGCGTCCGGACGATCCGAAAGCGTGGCACGATTACGCCGAGCAGGCCCTGGTGTGCGGAGACGCAGCCGCGGCCGAGGCCGCCACGCGGCGCGCGCTGGAACTCGAACCCCTGCACCTGGGGGCCGCAACAACGCTGGCCAACATCCTCTTGAATCGCGGCGATCTCGAGGAAGCGCAGGTCCTGTTGATGCGCATGGAAGCCGCGGGCGTGACCGCGCCGCATGTCCACACGGCCCTGGGCGCGATTGCGTGCCGCATCGGCCGCCTGGAGGACGCACGCCAGCGCCTCGAATCCGTGCTGACGGCGGCGCCGGGCTCGGTCATGGCCCGCTTGTATCTGGCGCGCGTCTATGACCGGCTCGGTGACTTCAGCGCCGCGCGCGGATTGCTCGAAAAGGGATGCGCGCTGACGCCGGCCATCGAAGAACTGCAACATCGTCTCGAGGCGCACCGCTTGCGCGAAGGGGGCGAACAGGCATTTGCGGCGGGGAATCTCGAACGCGCCGCGAGAGATTTGATCGCCGCGCTCAAGCTCGACCCGGACGACCCGTTCATTCACAACGACCTCGGGGTCGTGTCCCACGCCTTGGGGCAGGTGGACCGGGCCCGGACGAGCTTCGAACGCGCGCTGAAGCTGGCGCCCGGCCTGCCCGAAGCGCTCGAAAATTTTCAGCTGCTCACCAATAGGTGACCGGCTATTCCGACGCCTCCATTAACCGGTCCGCAATCACGAAGGCGGCATCGGGACGCGCAAGCCGCCGGGCGTTCTTTTGCATTTCGGCGAGTCGGTCCGGGTCATTGAAAAGCGTCTCGGTTTTATAGACCATTTGCGCGGCGGTGCGCGCCCACAGCCCCGCGCCGTGCTCGAGGAGATAGACCGCGTTCCGTTCCTCCTGGCCGGGAATGGGATTAAAGACGACCAACGGCAATCCCATGGCGAGGCACTCGCTCGTTGTGAGGCCGCCGCTTTTCGAGACAACCATATCGCTTGCCGCCATGAGTTCGTGCATGTTGTTGACGAAACCGAAGGGTTTCAGGCGGCCGTCACATAATTGGGCGACCTTATCGAGACGTTTCTTGAGGGCTTCGTTTTTGCCCGCGACGGCGATGAACTGTGCGGCCGGAATCTGCTCGGCCAGGAGTTTGACCGTTTTATCGGCGCTCATCATGCCGAATCCGCCCGCGGCGACCAGGATGGTGCGCATCTCGGCGTTGAGGCCGAGGGCGCGGCGCATGTCCTCGCGCGGGGGATAGTCTTTAGCGAAATCAGGCAGAATGGGAATGCCCGTGACCTCAACAGAGGCTTTGCCCACACCCTTCTCTTGCAATGCGTGGGCCATCTCGTCGGACGCCACGAAATACGCGTCGACTCCCGGCTGTATCCACATCGAGTGGATGTTGTAGTCGGTCAGGATGGTGGAGACCGGGGCCTTCAATTTGCCTTTGTCGCGCTGTTTTCCCAGCACCTCGGCGGGGAGAAAATGGG
>JAWODE010000274.1:0-12781 GCA_046483455.1 Candidatus Hydrogenedentota bacterium
TTTAAAAATTCTAATCTTGTCATTTGTTATTTGGTCCATTTTGTAAATGGATAATATTATTCTATTTTTGATTATTTATAAACATAACTTAGAAGTGAAAAGGGAAGAACTTTAAATGAAAGTATAAGGAAGTATAAGGAAGTAATAGAAAGGTGTGAATTGGGGACCACTATAATTTGATAGTCGTGCGCACGCGGTATCAATCAAATTCTGGTTTGTAGAAATCGTCACCGAGCAGCTGGTTCAACATGCCGAGCGTTTCATAGCGAAATTGTTCGGCAAAGGCGTAACCCGCTTTTTGCCCCACTGCGGCACAGAAATCGCGGATGGCATTCTTGATAAACACCCGGTACGTATCAGCATCCATATCCTTCAGGCCCGGCATGTCAACACCAAGCGTCTCGGCTTCGGCGGCTACTAAATCTACCGTCAGTGCCATCTGACAATCATGTTTTAACAACGCGTCGATTTTTGCATCGACTGTTGACGAGATATCCACAAATGTCTGGGCGTTGTCCCCCGGATGCTTTGCAAACCAATAAGCTTCGGTGCATTTGTAAGGCGCAAAGGGGTGCTCGGGATGAAACAGGGGATTGGCCGCGAACGAGGCTGCTTCATACGTTGCCATACCGACGATGCGGTGGTCAGGATGGTCCTCGCGCGAAGCAAAAGGGTCCCAACTCATCACAATATCCGCCTTGACCTCGCGAATAAACGACATCACCTTATCGCGAATCACATTCGGGTGCGTCTCGTTCAGAAACGCGTCGGGATACCCTTCGAGACGAACATCCTTGAGACCTAGTGACCGCCCCGCCTCGACAGCTTCCTCCGCCGAAACGCGGATTAGTTCCTCTTTGCTGAGCCGAAACGAACCCACGGAGTTGTCGGTGAGGATGTGCTCGTATACATCATAACCCTTCTCGTTAATAAACCGCGCAACGGTACCCCCCGCCATGAACTCGAGGTCGTCGGCATGCGCAACGACGGCCAACACCGTTTTCTTGCGTTCCATGGCGTTCTCCTTATGTTATGTTCTTTTCGTACCACCCTACTGTGCGCTGAAGTCCCTCCTCGACATTAACCACCGGCACATAGCCGAACGCATCACGGGCGCTGGTTATGTCCGCTAAGGACGTTTGAACATCGCCCGGCCGAGGGGGGGCAAATTCCGGCTCAAAGGTCGTATTTATAGTCCGATTCAAGGATTCGATCATTTCCAATAACGACAGGGTTCGTCCGCAGGCAATATTGAAGACACCGGACAAAGGCCCGTTATGATGCGCCGCCTTAATATTGGCTTCTACTACGTTATCCACGTACGTAAAATCCCGCGATTGGCGGCCCGTGCCATAGACAACCGGACCCTCTCCATTGAGCATTTTCGAGAGAAAACTGGGAATCGCCGCGGCATACGGTGAGTTGGGATCCTGCCCGGGACCAAAGATGTTGAAATACCGCAGGCCAACAAGTTCCATACCGTACAGATCGCAGAAGTTTTTTGCATAAAGTTCGTTAACGGCCTTGGTAGTGGCATAAGGCGAAATAGGCTGCAAAGGCATGCCCTCATGCAACGGCATCTCTTGGGTATCCCCGTAAACCGACGAGGATGACGCATACACTACCCGCTGGACACCTGCCTCACGACAAGCAACAAAGACATTCAGCGTTCCCGCGACATTAACCTCGTTTGTCGTTACGGGGTCGGCAACCGAGCGCTCAACAGACGCCAAGGCGGCCTCGTGATAACACACATCGACGCCTTCAAAAAGGGACCTTAGTGCATCCGCGTCGCAGATGCTGACTTCGTGAAGCTCGATATCTTCCAATACGTCAACGAAATTTTCGGGGTGACCCGTCGAGAAATCATCGATAACTTTTACTACGTCCCCGCGTTTCACTAACGCCCGTACAAGGTGGCTCCCAATAAACCCCGCTCCGCCCGTGACCACTGCTTGTGCCACGTGTTTGGTCTCCTTTCGCTTTTTAGATTCCTGGCAACGAGCATACCACGAAAGAGAGAACGCACAAATTTAGGGCGTTGTCCGTCCACTGTAGATGGTGGGTAGACCGTTCTTTTTCTTCTATAAAATAACTCGCGATTTCTTAGTATTCCTGCGGTATGCTCAGTTTAGAGTAAATAAATATTTGAATTAGATATCTGTTAATAGATAATACCTAAAAGCCACAAGATATGGGGCCACCGCTTACAAACATACCAAAGTTTTCCACAGGCCTGCATTCAGGCCATAGGGAGCTCAAAATGAGCTTAAGGTAGTTCCTTCTTCGATATGCTTGTATTCTCTTAAATCTTTACATTAATTCAACTTATAAAACCTAAATTAGCCAAAAAGAGAAAGAGATACGCCCGTGGTTTTTCTTAGGGTTTGCGCCGCGATTCCAGATTTCCACAAGTAATCCACATCCTCTCTCCACAGATAAACGAGGCCCCTGTTTACCACAATATAGAGGGCATGGTTCATGTTTCGAAGCTAGTTTTTTACAGGATAACGATTGACGCGCGGCTTCCCTTACAGAAAGTAATTTATCTGACCGGAAAAAGAGACATGGCAAGACACGGGAACGGAGGAGCCAGGTGTTTGCGAAGTGAACCGCCGGCTCTAGATTCGAATAGGCATGACGATATTGAGGTACTCGTACACGGGAGCATCTTGAAACGGTTTTATCAATCCTGGGCTCATGCCATCTTTGAGAACCAGGCAAGTCTTTTCCGTTTCGATACGACGGAGAGTGTCAAGAACAAAATCGGGGTTAAACGCGATTTCTAAACTTTCTTCGGGGAATTCTACAGGCATTTCCTCGGTATATTCACCAACTTCCGGGGTTACCACGCGCAGCGTAAGCTGTCCGTCGTTAAATGCAAAACGCACCGAATTAAATTTTTCGTTGGTCATCGTGCGGGTACGGCGTATGGCTTCCATAAACGCAGCCGTGTCCAGATGCGCTTCTTTATCGTGTTTTTTCGGAATCACCATGTCATAGTTCGGAAAGGTGCCTTCAATAAGCGCGGTAACAAGACGATTGGAATCAAAGACAAACGCCGCCTGGGTTTCATCGAAGAAGATTTTGACTTCCCCGTCACCCGTGAAAAGACGTTCAAGTTCCGAAATCATCTTGCCCGGAATAATCACTTTGATCGAGAGTCCTTCGGGGATGTTTTCGGTAGTCCTGCACAGACTCATTCGACGTCCGTCGGTGGCCACAACCGTGAGTTTCCCTTCCTGAATTTCAAAAAGGAGGCCCGTCAAGTTGTAACGAGTCTGGTCGGAACAAATAGCAAAAGAGGTCTTCGAAAAGAGCTTTTTCAGGACCGCTTGGTCCAGGATAATGGGTTCCACATTGTCAAACTTTCGTATGGGCGGAAATTCTTCCGGCGACATGCTAAAGAGTTTCGTATCGATCTTGCCGGCTATGAGCGTCACCACATTGCTTTCGGCAAGCTCAAGAGATAAATCTCCGGAAGGCAACTCTGAAAGAATAGAAGACAGGCGTTGCGACGATACGGTAAGAGAACCTGGTTGCTCGACAGTGCAATCTACAGAACACTCGATGCTGATCTTGAGATCTGTCGCTGTCAAACGAACTTGGCTCTCGCCGGTCTCCATAAGAATATGTGAAAGGATCGGCAAAGCCGATTTTGGCGATACCACAGTCTTCACTTTATTAACGGCATCCAGCAAATCCTGTCGTGCAATTGTAATTTTCATTCCCGAATCTCCCTCCGTATCCCCGTTTCGGTGGAAATGTTTTTCAACATGTATGATGTCTTTTTCTTAAAGTAAATACAAGTATTCGAAGTCATAGGGGCTTGTATAATGTGGAAAAGAACGCTAATCCATGGTAATCCAATTGGTTATCCTGTTGTTAATTGTTTGATAAGTAGTGCGCGGTTATTCACTCTGTTCATAGATTATGTGGAAAGTTACTCGCGAATCGGAAGAATGTGGGCAAGCAGTGTGGATAAACCTACTGGAAATCCACTTAAAATCTGTTATTTTCCAGACCTTCTCCCCAATCCGTTCACAGGTCTCATCGACCGCGGTGTTCCACGCAGAATGATTCTTTTTTGTTTTACAAAAAGACCTTGTTTTCGCTGTATAGATTAAAACTGATTTTCGGATGCCGGATTCGTGGAACATATCCAACCTTCCCGAAATCCTAGGTATTCCAGAAAAGTTTTCAGTATTTATAAGGTATCTATTCACACTATCTTATAATCGATCAAGGAGGAATCGTGAATTTAGTTCTTTATTTATAACCTATTTTAAAATATACACTTATGATAACAAGGCAGGTTTTTGATGGTTTAATGAAGCTCGTATACCTCCGCGTTCTCCACAACTTATTCACACCCCTTAAGACCCGACAGGTAGAACCTTACAGGACGTGTGGTGTTGGCAAGGAGAATATATCCTTTTATCCAAAAACAGGGTCATGTGCGAATAACGCGGAGGAATTCCTCAGGTGGAATAATGCCTTGTTTTACTTTGTCGCGGCAGCGATCGGCCATGGTTTTCAATTTGGCGGTCTTGGCAATTTTTTCGGTTGGTTCATCCGCGGCGATCATTTGTCGAATCTGAGGGGTAATCTCGAGGACCTCGAAAATGCCGGTGCGGCCTTTGGTTCCCGTGCGATAACAGTTGTTGCAGCCCTGGCCCCGATAGAGTTTCTTGGTGCTTTCGGGAAGATTCATGGATTTCAGCATTGCTTTAGTGGGCGTGAAACCTTTCTTACACTTAGGACAGATTTTCCGTACCAGACGTTGGGCGATTACAGCCGTGAGAGAACTTGCGATGAGATACGAGGGAACATCCATATTGCGCAACGTGCTGATGGCTTCCGGCGCGTCGTTGGTGTGCAGCGTACTAAAAACGAGATGGCCAGTCATTGCGGCCCGTATGGCGATGCGGGCCGTCTCGGTGTCACGGATTTCTCCGACGAGCAAGACGTCGATGTCTTGGCGCATGGCCGCGCGTAAGGTGTTTGCAAAACTAACCTCGATATCGGGATCAATTTGAACCTGGTTGATCCCGGAAAGTTGGTATTCCACGGGGTCTTCGAGCGTCACAATGCTTTCCGTCAATACATCCTTTTGATTGAGGGCCGCATAAAGAGTGGTAGTCTTGCCGCTACCCGTGGGACCGGTTACGAGGATCATTCCATAAGGTTGTTGAATCAATCCGGTAAGTTTCTTGATATCCTCGGGAGCGAGTCCTAAGTCTTTGATACCTTGCAAAACGGCGGATGCATCAAGGAGGCGAAGCACTACCCGCTCACCGAGAAAACAGGGCAAGGTAGCCACACGAATATCGAATTCGTTGTCCTCGAAATCGAAGGTGATATGGCCGTCTTGGGGATGGCGGGTTTCCGTAATGTCCATATCGGCCATGATCTTAACGCGGGAGATAACGGCCGCTTCGATGTCGTGGTCGATGCTCATAACGTCGTGCAGGACGCCGTCGATACGGTAACGGACGCGCATTTCCGGTTCCTGGGGGTCAAGATGAATATCGGTGGCGCCGGAATTAACGGCCCCCTCGATCATCTTAGCCACCAATTGCATTACCGATGCCCCGGAAGCTTGGCGCGCAATTTCCGCGAAATCCATACTCTGGTCTTGTACAATGCTTTCGTCAGCCATAACCTCTTCTTCCTTTTCTCTTGTGGTTTTTTTCCGTGATTTGGATGATTTCTTTTTTGTAGCGGCCGTCTTTTGTTTGGTTTTTTCACTCGGTTTAGGAGGTGGAGGTTCAGGTTCTGTAAGGGCTTCTGTGCTTCGGCCCCGGTATCGGCTCTTAATCTCATCACTGATGTTTTCTACGTGAGTCAAGATGGGATGGATACGTTTGCCGAGGAACACTTCGGCATCCTCGAGGGAATCGTGTGCCCGGGGGTCGGCAATAAGTGCCGTGATACGGTCGCCGTCGACGTTGATCGGAATAAATTTGTATTTCTTTGCGATGCTTTCGGGCACCGCATCCAGCGCTCGAGTACGACTCGGGGTTTTCGATAACGGCGCGTATTCGAGTTTATGTTGTTTTGCCAGCGCTTTAGCCAAAGCTTCGGGGCCGACAATGCCGCTTTCGAGCAGAATTTTGCCCAATAACCGGCCCGTGCGTTTTTGTTCGGCTAATGCCTCTTTGAGATCTTCTTTGCTTACTTCGCCCATCTTAACAAGTGTGGCGCCAATGGATTCGTCCTGCTGACGCTTGGCTTTCGAATGATATTCGTAGCGGAATAAATCCTCGAGAGCACCCACACTGATGATTTCTTTTTGAAGAAGTTGGCGGTACCAGGGAACTCCGGTTGCCTCTTCCTGCTCCATGATGGCATCGAGTTCCTCGCGCGTCAGCACTTCCTGCCGAACGAGTTCCTCGCCAAATTCATGTTTTCCCGATATGCCTGCCATGGAAACCCCCTTCATGATGATTATAATAACGATCACACCCAAGGTAATCCGCGAAACGTATTATATGCACCTCTTGTGTTTACGTAAAGAAATTTTCCGCGACCGGGGCGCCGCTTTCCCGAATCATGGAGCACCTTCGACGGCCTGGAGCCCGCGAGTGAGCGCACAAAAGATTTCTTGCCGCGGCTTACCCGGCGATGGGGCGATGGGGCTTGTTTGCACCGTTGATAGGCCGATTGGTATGCTCGTGACCTTGGTATGTTGTTTGGGTTTCCTGGCGTCGACCACCAGAATGCTTTGAGGGCCGGCCCGCGTTTACACTTCAAAACTCAAAGCGGAGGATATGATTCATGAAGAAGGATTCGAAAACGAGTATGTCACGCAGGGATTTCGCGAAAGCCTCGGCGGCGGCGGTGTCGAGTTTTGCCGTATTACGGGGGGCTTCCGCCCAAGGTTCGTCGGAAATGCTGAAGGTGGGATTGCTCGGATGCGGCAGCCGCGGCACCGGCGCGTTGACCCAGATGCTGCAGGGCAACGACAATGTCAAGGTCATCGCCCTGGCGGACGTGTTCCCCGACAAGATTGAGAACACGCGCAAGCAGATAGAGGCCAATGAAGAATTCGCCAGCAAGCGGGACATCCAGGACGATCATTGTTTCACCGGCCTCGATGCCTATAAAGACATTCTGAAGACGGATATTGACATTCTTCTCGAAGGCACCTTGCCTTACAGCCGCCCCACGCATTTGGAAGCCGCGGTTGAAGCCAAGAAGCATATTTTCACCGAGAAACCCGTGGCCGTCGATCCTGTCGGCATCCATCAGGTTATCCGAGCCGCCAAGCGCGCCGATGAACTGGGACTGTCGTTCGTTGCGGGCACCCAGCGGCGGCATGAGAAACGTTATCAGGACACCATTGCAAAGATTCACGACGGCGCGATTGGCGACATCGTGTCCATGCGCGCCTACTGGTGTGGTGGCCTTCCCTTTGCCCACAACCGCAAGCCCGAATGGGAAAGCGACCTCGAGTACTGCATCCGCAACTGGTATGCCCACTGCTGGGTGTGCGGCGACAATATCGTCGAGCAGCACGTCCACAACCTCGACGTGTGCAACTGGGTCATGGAAGGGTTCGGCGTCGATCATCCCATTTCCGTGTTTGCGTCGGGCGGTAAGCAATTCAAGCCGGATGAGCCCAAGTATGGCGATCTGTGGGACCACTTCTCGTGCGATTTCGAATATCCCGGTGATGTGCACATGACCAGCATGTGCCGGCACTGGGACGGGCTCGACGGCGGCGTCTTCGAAGCCATCTACGGCGCCAAGGGCAAGAGCAACGCGCAGGACATGGGCGAGGGCGGCATCAATCCGTACGTCCAGGAGCACATCGATCTCGTGAAAAGCATTACCGGCGAGGGGCCTCATTACAACGAGGGCGTGCAGGTTGCCCACAGCACGATGATCGCCATCATGGGGCGCATTTCCGCGTACAACGGCCGAAAGGTTTACTGGAAAGACGTGATGGAGGGCAAACTGAAAGACTACACTATTGTGCCCGAACTGGATTGGGAGAAGGAGTATCCGAACCGGCCGGTTCCAGTACCTGGCAAAGTCGGCGCAGGCAACCTTCCTGAATTGCAGTAGGTATAAAGTATAGTAGCGTAAACCATAAAAGGAACCAGATATCATGGAGATGAAACGCAGATCGTTTCTCGCTTCGTGCGCGGCCGGCGCAGGTGCCATGAGCGCGTTGAGCAGTACGGCTATCGCTGCGACCAAGGAATCCAAACCTTTCGCGAGTTTGCCGCTGAAAATAGCCGCACCCTACAGTTGGTTCGACGGCAGCCCCGCCGAGCGCCTGGCCCAGGCCGCGGAATGGGGCCTACCTGCCGTCGAGTGGCTTGGTCCCAACAAGAGTGCCGAGGAATTGCGCGAGGCTTCCGAGAAAACCGGCGTCAAATGGAGTTGCATCGGCGGCGTTGGGGCCATTGCGGCCGGCCAGATGGTGCAGCCTAAAGAACACGACCGGCTCGAGGAGCATTTCGGTGAGCGGATCGAGTTCGGAAAAAGCATCGGGGTTAGCACGTTCGTCGGTCTCACCGGCAACACGCGTATCGATGCAACGCATGATCAGCAGATGGCCTACGTGATCGAATGCCTGCGCCGCCTGGCGCCTATCGCCGAGGAGAACGGCGTGACGCTCGCCATGGAGGCGCTAAATCCCCTGGTCGACCACGAAGGATTTTTCCTTACCAGGACGGACCAGACCATGTTGATCCTCGAGGCCGTGGACAGCCCGAACGTGAAGATGCTTTTCGATATCTACCATCAGCAGATCACGGAAGGCAACGTGACTCGGAACTTTATGAACAATCTTGATCGCATTGGTCACTTTCACGTGGCCGATAACCCGGGGCGGAAACAACCGGGTACCGGCGAGTTGAGCTATCCCTACATCTTCAAGTCCATTGCGGGCACGGACTACGATGGTTACGTGGCTCTCGAGTGCGGATACACCACCGACACGGCCGATGAAGCGTTGGCCCAAGTGGCCGATTGCTTTAATTGGACTTGATCCAGTTGTAACAACGAGAGGGACAGCGGAGCTATTGGAAAGTCTTTAAACCGTTCGCACTGGGTGGAAAATAGCTCCACTGTACCCATTTGTTCCCCATCGTCATTCATTCCTGCGCAAGGAGGAATCCAGACGGCTTGCGGGAGGCTCGGCCTTGGTAAAATGGTGATGGCCGTTATGGAGACCTGGCGGTCGGAAGAGTGGCGTGGTCGGGAAACCACGCCACAGCGGGGCGTGCGTTTTTCGTAGCATGGCCGTCTCGGCCATGATCTCACGGGCGAGACGCCCGTGTTACGGTATCCTTTGTGCCTTCGTGGTTCAATCGTGAGAGGATTTCGACGCAGAGCCGCGGATGCTCGTCTTGCCAGCCTCGGCGTGTCTCGGCGCACCGTGCGTCTCTGCGTTGCGCACCTATCCGTTGGCTCCTGTATCCGCCTCGCGCAATGCGGCATGGAGGGCTTTCACGGAGGAAAACACGAAATCGGGCTGTCGTTCGACCTTGGCTAAATCCGCCTCATTGGTTTCGCCGCTTAACACGAGAACGGACGTGACGTGTGAATTGTAGGCCATCTGCATATCGGTATAGAGGCGGTCTCCAACCATCGCCGTTTGGGCCGGCGTGCCGCCCAATTTCCGCAGTCCCATGGCGACCATTTCTGGATTGGGCTTGCCAATGTACTTGGGGATGCGGCCGGTGCTTTCGAAGAGTAATGCGGCCATCGATCCGCAATCGGGGATGTATCCCGTCTCAGTGGGGCAGACCTTGTCAGGGTTGGTGGCAAGGTACGGGACACCCGTACGCAGAAAGGCGCATGCCTTGGCGAGTTTGGCATAGGTCAACGTGCGATCGAAGGCCAGCACGACGGCGTCGGGTTCTTCATCGGCGAGCCGTAGGCCTCCGGCGATCAATTCGGCTTCGAACGATGGAGTGCCGAGCACGTAAACGCGCCGGTAGGGCGTCTCGTTCATGAGGTAGCGTACCGTAGCCTCGCCCGAGGTCAGGATATCTTCTCGCACCGCCGGAATGCCCATGCGCGTCAGTTTTTCGTCGTAGTCGGCGGCGTTTATCGAGCAATTGTTGGTGAAAAACAGACGTTTCCGGCCGGTTTCCGCCAGGTACTCGATGAATTTCACCGCGCCGTCGATGGGCTGGGCGCCGAGGTAAATGGTGCCGTCCATATCGAGCAGAAAGTAACGAAGCGCCGCCAGTTGTCTGGCGGACGCTTCGCCGGCATGCTTCGTTTCGGTCACCCCGTTTATCCTTGAAGTTTTTCGAGCAGGTTTTTACAGGCCTTGATACCGTCAAACTCGCTCAAGCGGCTGCCTTCATATTCAATGCCAATGTGGCCATGGTAGGCATGCTGATCGACCACAATGGAGATGAGCCGTTCATAATCCAAGCGCGTTTCGTTGCCATTTTGGTCGTCGAAGTCGTAGCACTTGGCGCTGACGGCCTTCGCGAAGTTCATCATAAGGTCGGTGGCGAGGTAGTTGTCCACATGCTCGGGGAAATTGCCGAAATCGGGCAAGGTGCCGAACCGGGGATGGTCGACCGCCACCATGAGCTGTATCAGGGCGTTTGGTTCTGACGAGGCGCCCCCGTGGTTCTCGATCATAACGTTGATATCCTTCGAATCCGCGTAGTCGCAGAGCTTGCGGAACTCGGGCACGCACCGGTCGATGAATTCCTTCAGGGCTGCCGGCCGCTCGGCGATGTCGCGCGGGGCGCCGGTCCAATTCATACGGATGCTGTGTCCACCCAGATAGTCCGTAATGTCGACCCATTTTTGATGCCGGACCACCGCGTCCTGGCGCTGGTCGGCCTTGGGATGGCCGATAACCCCTTCCCCGTCCACCATGGTAAGGAGAATTTTGACGTTGTTGTCGGCGGCATTCTTGGCGAGTTTGTCGAGATACGCCGTATCGCTGGCGGGCAACATTTGGTTGACCAGTTCAATCGCGCCGATATCGAACTCGTTGCGCGCGATTTTCGGCATATCCAGCATGGGAATCTTGCCTCCGCCTTCACCGATAGACCGGTGTAACGACCATCCCGCCAACGAAATCTTGAAATCGCGTTTTTGTGCCGCCATAGCTTTTTTGCCTTTCATGGTTGACGCCGCAATGACCGCACCCGTGGCCCCGGCGAGCTTGAAAAAATCTCTTCGTGTTTGCGATGACCCCATGATTCTACTCCTTGCTATTCTCGCGGCGGCTTGTAGCGGCACGCCGCCATACGGTTGTTTTTCGCGGATGATCACTGTAGCCCAAAAGACGTGGCGTTTCCAATGAGTGGTCTTGGGAAACGGGGGGAACTCCCGTTTCTGGCGTTTGCGGCGCGGCGGCGTGACCAGGTCAATGGAGCCTTTGGAAAAGCAGGGCTTGAACGGCACACGCGAAAAACGGCCGGGACAGCGAAGCATGAGCCTTTTGCCTCACCCGTAGACCATGAACATGATACCAACCACGCTCCGGCAACGGAGGACGGGCTGTCCAGCCCGTCCATAAGACCACCGCGGACGGATACGTCCGCGCTCGTTGTAATGGCTTGTACTGACCGCCGGGGGCGGCGGTCCCACACCGGCCAAATTTTCGAGGCAGCGCCACACGGACAAACACGGACATACACGGCGCGGCCCTGATCGTTTCACGAGGAGGCGGAAGGCCCGGTTTCCACCGTCATTGCTGCGTAAGCAGAAATCGAGGTGGATTGGAAAATCCGCCCCCCGTTACGGCGCGCGCCTGAAACCGCTTGAGAGCGAATAGGGGTTTTCGAGACAGCGAACGAAAAGGCTCGCTCCGGCAACGGAGGACGGGCTGTCCTGCCCGTCGCTAAGACCACCGCGGACGGGTACGTCCGCGCTCGTTGTAATGGCTTGTATTGACCGGCGAGGGCGGCGGTCCCACACCGGAGAAATTTTCGGGGCAGACCCCGGTTTGCTGCGCAAACCGCTGGGTCAGTCCCTGTTTTTCGCTTAGCGCTAAAGGGGGATTGGGATTTGGTGTAAGAAAACCGGGGCGATCACGTACGTGATCGCCCCGGAGTGGCATGCCGCGATTTCGAATCAGCCGCTTATGCGTTGAATCTTCGCGAGGATGTCATCGGGTGCAAGCCCCTGATGGGGAACCTGTTCAGCGATGCCGCCATGGCCCGGGCGCATAGCGCCCATATGGGCAAATTGGGGCGTCAAGCCATGCTCGAGTAGCCAGGTGCCGTAGCGTATACCAAGGCCGGTCTTGTAGTTTTGCCCCTCGACAACCAGTACGAAGGGGGTCTGTCCAGCCTGTTTGAGCGTGTCTTCATCGACCACGTTCAAGGTACATTTGTTGATCAAGCCGACATCGAGGCCCTTTTCACGGGCGCGGTCGACGGCGTCGAGCGATCGGTACAGCAATTCTCCATAGGAGACGACATAACCGGCGGTGCCTTCGCGAATGATATCGTCTTTGCCTTTCTGGAAGGTATAGCCCTCGCCGAAGAAGTGGCTGCCGTCTTCCTTGAGGATATAGGGAAGTTTCGACCGGTTTGAGAAGATGAACCGGAGGCCCGGGTCGTCAAAAATGGTCTCGAGAACCTTGCGGAACTGATCGGCGTCCGCGGGGAAATACACGCCGGTGGCTTCGTCCTCGGGCAGCGCGTTATCGGCGAAGAAGTTGTTGATGCCGAAATGGCAGGTGTTGTCGGCGATCTCGTCCACTCCCGCGTGGGAGAAATGGCACAGGAGGTTTGCCTTATTAAGGCGGGCCATGGTGATTTCCGAGACCACCATTTCGAGG
>JAWODE010000621.1:0-20144 GCA_046483455.1 Candidatus Hydrogenedentota bacterium
CAGAATTTTCACCCGTTGTTGTTCGATTCCGAGGGCGGAGATTTTCTCGAATCCCGACGGATATATGCGGGTAACTTCACCCATGATCGTTTGCTCGCCCAAGGCTTTGCCGCTAATTTCGACCGGATCGCCCTCCGAAATACGAGTTACTTCTTCCGATAGAATGTCGCTTTCGATCTCGATCGTTGTCATATCTCCGAGGCGCATTAAAGGCGTGCCGGGCTGAAGCACCCGCGAGTCCTCGATGTGTTTTTCGAGGAGCACGCTATCGACCGGGGCGGGGATCTCGGTCTTATTCAAATCGTCCCGAAGGATGTCCAGTTCCGAATCGAGCCGTTGGATTTCCGCTAAATATACCTCGCGCATGTATTCGTTGTCGTCGACAGAATCGATCAATTGCTTCTGTGAAAGCTCGGCGAGTTCGAGATTCTTTTCCGCAACCCGCCGGGCGACTTCCAGACGTTCCGCGTCCTGTTTCAAGGTCTTGTATTTGCGTTCGGCCTCGTCATAGTCGGACTCGCTGACGATGTCCTTTTTGTACAGCGCTGTGAGGCGGCTGTAATTCTGTTCGGCTTTGGCAAGGTTGATCCGCGCGGCTTCGAGTTGTTTTCGAGCCATTTCCAGCGAGTCCCGGCTTTCCGCCACGCGCACTTCCGCGGATTTGAGTTCTTCTTGCTTGGCTTTGGATACTTCGACCCCGGTAATACGCGCGCGTGCTTGCCCGATGAGCGCTTCCGTCGCCTCGATTTGTCGCTCGATGTCGTAGGGGTCTATGCGCGCCAGTACGTCCCCTTTCTTGATTTCAGCGCCGACATCCAGATCAATCCGCTCCAGGGTTCCAGACACGGGCATATCGATGGTGTACTCATCGTGAAGCCGTGTCTTGGCGTCTTCGGCTACATATTCACTTACGTCGCGGCGCACCGCCTCGGTCACGGCAACCGATATTACGGGTCCCCGAAACGCGAAATAAGCTGTTCCGATGGCCGCGACAACTACGATGGCTGCAATGATGAGGCGTTTACGGTTCAAAACACAGTCCTCCTATTCCCGCGATTTCAGCACTTCCACCATATCCAGCCGTTGAACACGCTGCCGCGCCGCGAGATTGGCCAAGCTTACGAATACGACCGTCATCAGGACGGTCCACACAAATGTGGAAGACTCGATATAAAACGGCAGCCGGTACAATTCCGTATCATAGGCATACACGAGCAGGCGGCACAGAGCCATCCCAAACGGGAGACCGAGGACCAGTCCTACGGCCGACAGCATGAAGTTCTCTTTATAGACAATGGCTCCCACCTCGGCTTTCGAGAAACCCATCACGCGCAGGGAAGCGAGCTCGCGCCGGCGCTCTTCAAGGGAGACAATTGTCGCATTGTAAATGATGGAAAAGGCGATCACGCCCGAAAAAATCAAGAGAAACGTATTGCTGATAGCCATGGAGTCCTGTAATTCCCGTGTGATGTTGGCGAGCATATCTTCCTTCAGTTCGACGGCGCCAATGCCGCGGATATCCTTGAGTTCCTTCGAGAGTTCCCGCGCCTGGTTCGCGTGGGTTTGCAACAGGGCGGTGTTCAGCACAAACGATTCGTCGAGCAAGCGGCTCAGAGCATCAATGTTCATGTAGGCCGACGAGCCCAGGTATTGGGAAACCACCTGTCGCACGGTCACTTCCTGCTCGTCTTCTATCAACCCCCGAAGGGGCTCGAGAACGAGAGTCGCGCCGGGGCCAACCCTGAGCTCATTCGCCAGCCGCTCGGACAGCACAAGGCCGTTTTCCCCTACGCTGACGGGCCGGCCCTCGAGGTCCATGAGACGGTGCAGTTGCGCGTCTTCGGGTATTCCGATAACCCCAACCTCTTTCTCGCGCCAGGCAGTTTTCATGCGGAACGGGTACTGAAGCATGGGCTCCGCGGCGCGGACCATGTCGTAGCGACGGAGATCGCGGAGGGCGGTTTCGTCCATTTCCGTTTGGAGGGCGACGCGGACGTCTTCCCGCTGGGTTTCGGTAAACTGGAAGTCGATCATGAACTCCATGGCGTCCATGGTGAAGAACCCGACCACCATAATGCCGGCGGAGACCATTACCCCAAACACCGATATACCGGCCCGGACGCGATACCGCGACACGTTGCGCACAATCATCTTCCAGGTGAACGAGAGACGCGTCCAGATGACCTGGGCGCGTTCGAAAAAGGTCCGGCTGCCGTATTTGGGCGGTTCGATACGCATGGCTTGAGCGGGCTGAATGTGCGCCGCATGGCGCGCCGCCGACAACGCTCCCGCGAGGGCAAAAGCCACGCTGATGCCCATCGAGCGCGCCAGAATGTCAGGGTACACCCGTGCCCGAAGGAGCGGGAATGTGAAAAACTGCACATATAGTTTCACCATGGCGTTGGCAAGCCATTGCCCCGCGACGAAACCGCCTAAACAGCCCAAGAGGGCGAGAATCAACGAGAACTTGATGTAGTATCCCGAGACCTCCCAATTCGAATAGCCGTAAGCCTTCAAAAGGCCGATCTCGGTGCGCTCGTTGCGCACCATACGGTTCAGAAGCACGAGCAGGATCAACGCCGCGATGCCCAGGAAAATGGCGGGCGTGATTTTTGCACTAACCTCCAGGCCTGCAATCTCATCCGCCAAAAAGCGGGCGGAAATCTGGTCTTCCCGTTCGAGCTTTGCGTAAACGCCGTAGGGGTCAAGCACCTCCTCGGCGCGGTCCAGGATCGTCTTGATTGGCACCGAGCCGTCTACCGTGCCTACGATCTCGTTGCAGGCCTCATTCATGTCGAAGGCGCTTTCGGCGAAGCTCTGCGATACCCAAAGGATGCCGAACTTTTCGGGACTCGGCACCAAATCCTGAGCGCTACGGATCATATAGACGTACTCGGGCGAGAGCCCTATGCCGACCACGCGCAGGGTATGCTTGCTATTCTCGATAGTAGCCTCGAGGGAGTCTCCCAGCTCAAGCCGGTTCGCCTCGGCAAAATGCTGGCTGAGAATCACCTCGTTCATCGCGCTTTTCTCGAAATAGCGTCCCCCTACCAGCACGATATCGTTGATAACCGGTTGCGGATTGTCCGGCATGGATACGATCCGGCCGGTACGAGGCTCTTCTTCGCCAGGGATATCGAGACTGACGTCCCTGACGATGCGGCCACGAGCTTCGTGGACACTGTCGAGCGCCTCGATTTTGAAGACCGCCGTCATTGGGGCCTGCTCGAACATGATAAAGAAATCGGCCAGCCGGTATTTTTCGTAGTAGGTGTCGCGGGTAAGCTCCAGATTGCGGTGGGCTGACGCGAGACTGATGTAGGTGGCCGTACCGCACGTGATGACCGCGGCGATAGCCAAGGCCTGGCCCCAACTCGTGCGTAGGTGGCGAAATAGTTTTTTGTGCAGCACGTTCACGGTGCGTCACCACTCGAGTTGGTCGGGGTTGACCCGCTCTTCGTTCGCGATGATCTCGCGCACATGGCCGTCCATCATCCGGATGACCCGGTGTGCCATCTTACCGATGGCCGCGTTATGGGTAATGACAATCACGGTCGTGTCGGTCTCGTCGTTGATGTGCTGAAGCATTTCAAGCACCACCTTGCCGGTTTCGAAGTCGAGGGCGCCGGTGGGTTCGTCGCAAAGCAAAATCTCGGGCTGCTTGGCCACGGCACGGGCGATGGCCACGCGTTGCTGTTCCCCACCCGATAGCTGGGAAGGGAAATGGTCGCTGCGTTCCTCGAGTCCCACCAGTCGGAGTGCCTCGCGCGAGTTCATGGGGTTTGGGGAGATTTCCGTCGCCATCTCGACGTTTTCCTGGGCGGTCAGGTTCGGCATCAGGTTGTAGAATTGGAAGACGAAGCCAATATGCCGCCGCCGGTATTTCGTAAGCTGGGCTTCGGAATATCCCGTGAGTTCCTCGTCCTTGAAAAAGACCCGGCCGTCGGTGGGGCTGTCGATGCCGCCGATAATATTGAGCAAGGTGCTCTTGCCCGAGCCGCTGGGGCCCAGAATCACGAGAAATTCCCCCGGGAATACATCGAGGGCGACGTCCCGCAGGGCGTGGACCGTCATCTGGCCCATCGGGTAGTCCTTCTTGAGGTTCTCGACCCGGAAAATGGCGCCATTTTGGGCTTTAGATGTCATGACCCGTTACTCGAACAAGTTCTCCCATGGTCTACGCCCGAAAGAACGCATTTATTCGCCCCATCACTTCAGGTGCGCAATCAATTGACCAATGTGAAAGTCGACTTGGCCATTAAACCAGAAAACTTGCGGCTCACACAGCAGGGCATACCGATGCCGTCCAACCAGACCGGCAGGTTGATGCGATTCCTTCAGCGCCGGCCGTTCCGTCAAGCATGGCCTTCTGATGGCGTACCCGTCAAGGCTGATTGCAAAAAACATGTGCTTTCTTCGTAACCCAAGTCTGCGGGTTAGCGCGTCACCCGTCTGGTGACGCTGGGGACTACTCTGGCATCTGGAACGCCGAAGGCGTGGTAACATACCAATCCAGCTTAAAGACTGGGTATATGCATTTCTATGCATTCCCCGGTCTGAAGGACCGGCACATCGCGGGCCCCTGTGTGCGAATGTTAAGGGCTTTCACTTTTCCGTCACCCCTGCGAAAGCAGGGGTCCAGTGACCGTGCACAGGACATTTTCCTCCAGCCCTCTGGATTCCTGCTTCCGCAGGAATGACGATGGGATTCGGGTCCACCGTGTACGTATATTACGGACCTTCAGTCCGTTTTTTGGAGGCCCCGTTTTCCTGGGCCTTCAGCCCAGGCTGGCATGTTACCGCGCCGTTGGCGCTCCAGACAGGCAGGCAACCGTGCATGCCCGAGCAGTACCGTTTCCAACGGCACCGGCATTGGGGATGTTCCCTCGATGTATGCGACGATTTCGGCCGGGACCGGGCGTTGCTTCAAAAGGTATCCGCGGTCCATCATAGTGTCCGGGATATCATAAAGACGGAGTTCGCATTTTGAAGAACAAACTTCGGGAATTCACACTGCTGATGGCCGGTGTATCTGTCATATCCCTCGCAATCGGCAGTCAACGAGCCTTCGCGGGAGAAATGGCGGCAAACGGAACCGAGACGAACCGGATCGATGTATCAGACTTCCTGCCGGACGATTTTATTGCCGACGGGTCGCAAAGCTGCATGGTTAAAGTGCAACAGGCTCTCGATGCTCTTAGAGAAACCGGCGGGGCAATTACGTTTCCACCCGTCACCTATCTTCTGGATGACGCCGCGGGCCTGCGCGTTCATTCCAACACGAGGCTCGTAATGCACGGTGCCCGTTTCATGTTTCATGTTTGCCGAGGACCTCGCGAAAGACGGCCAAGCCTTTCGGGGTGATGACGTCCAGAAGGTCTGTTTCGAGGGCGGGTCAGTCATTGGCGCACGCGATAGCTGGGACCCCGGCACCAATATCGCCGGGATTCGCCTCCACGGAGCCTGCCGGAATATTCACATTACCGGCATGCGTTTCGAGGACCTCTCCAGCAACGGCATCGGGATTTTCGGCGCGGATGACGAGCATCCCATCGAAGATATCTGGATTCGCGATGTCACCACCCGCAATTGCTGCAATTTCTACGGCGATTATCTGGCGGAAGAGAAAGGTCCCGCCAAAGGCAGTGTTCGCGAGGATCAGGGCAACATCACTTTCTACCATGTCGACAAATGGCTTGTGGAAGGATGCGACCTCGATGGCTCGCAGTCCGACGGCACCCACTTTTACCATGCCCACCACGGGCGCTTCGTCAACAACCGGGTCCACGCCAGCCAGATGGGTGGTTACTTCCTCGAGGGATGCAATTACGTGCTCGCGTCCGACAATCTTATCACCGAGAACGGCTCACGCGGTGTGACCATCGAACGCGATAGCACGTTTTGCACGCTTATCGGCAATGTTGTCGAGCACAGCGGCCGCGAAGGTCTTTGGGCGCCCGACGTCATGGGCATCGTCATCGCCAACAACATCTTTCGCGAGAACGGTCGTAAAGACGACACCGACCGCGACTGCGAAATCCGCATTGACAACGGCGACACGTACGAAACGCAGACCCGCGACCTCCGCGTCACCGGGAATCTGTTCTACACTAGCGCCCATCAGACTGCCGCGGTCATGATCACCGAGACGGTGCGGGATTGCGTCGTTCATGGCAATTCATTCCGTGGACCCGTCGAGGGCGAACACGTGGTAATCGCTGAGCCTTCGCAGCAGACCTGTATTGTCGAAGGCAACCATGTGGTCGTGGAGTGATCATTTGGCGGTAGGGCGGTCATAGCCTAGTGCCCCATAGGACGTATAGGTCCTATAGGTCCCATAAGTTCTATAGGAGTGGGGGGTCTCGTGAGATTTTGGAGTTAGCCTTATGCACATAGCAACCCTTCTCCTTGCTACCCTGCAAACCGCTACATTCCAGCCCACGCGCGAAGAGGCCCTTCTCCTCGAGTTTCCTGAAGGACTCCCTGTTTCGACGCCTTTTGAACGGAAGGGCTGGAAACTTTACCGCTTTTTCGAAGATAACCTGCAGTATGCCCAACACTGGGCCGGTTCGCGGGGAGGCCATGGCTACATACTTGCCACCATTGTCCTGCTTCTTGTTTTCATCATCATTATGCTTGGGCCGGTTGCGATCGTCCGCCGCGTCCGTGCCCGGCGGGGCCGGCTCTGATGAAAATTGCGCGAAAAACCGGCCCGTGCATCGCGGACGCGAAAAACGGCCGGGACAGACCGCGGTTTGCTGTGCAAACCGCTACGTCAGTCCCTGGTTTTCGCTCAATCCAAATTGTCTAAGGACTTTTTCAACAGCGGCTCAGTCTCTGTTTTTCTGGCAACACGATTTCCCCTGGTTCACCTTCGGGCTGTTTTATGACGTGCTTTCGGCATTTCCAAATGCGAAATCGAGTAAGTGCCTTCTCGAAAGGCATTGGCTTAAGGGCGCAAGCGAGCCGGGGCCTGTCCCACGATAATCCGCTTCAAGCGGACGAGGGCGGAGTTTTCCGCCCATTCTGAGACCAACGCGAACGGATGTGTCCGTTTTGCTTGTTTGATTAGGCTTGACCTTGTACCTGGCGGTCTTTTCTTATCCCTATTTCTTGCTCACGACGGCGACCCAATGGCCTTGATCGGGTGCGTTGAGGGAGACTGTGGTGCCGGCTTGAACGGCGGGGGCTTCCCGCCATTCGGCGGTGGCGGTGTTGAGCCATTTGACCTGAAACGTACCCGATGCATCGGTTAAATCTAGACCGGTCTCTCCGCCCTTCGGGAAATAGACTGCGTATGCTTCGCCCGGCACGTACATCAGGTAGGCTTCGTTGTCTTCGGCATCCTTCAGCCGTTTGCCGGGACCGTCGGGAATGGCACGAAACACGTCGAAGACCGAAACGAGCATCTGTCCGCTCTTGATATGCGGTTGCGCGAGCGGCTTCAATCCCAATCCCGAATCCGGCCGGTGAAATCGGATCGAGGCCGCGCCGCCGAGGATGCAGCGCCAGAAACGTTCAATGCCGTCCCGGTTGTCGCCGTACTTTCCCGTGTCCGCGCCGTAGTCCTTCACATGATTGATGGGACGAGGGTTTTCGCCGATATACGCGCGGACCCATTGCAAATTGTTCCAATGCTCCCGGCCTTTATTGTGATTGTTCTGCGACGTGTCGACGAACGAATATAACTCCGGGTGATCGAGGGTGTGGCGGTGCTGGGGATGCCGGAGGTCCCACGCGTCCCACATTTCGGTAGTTTGCACGGACACGCCGGCCCCCTTCGCTTTGTTTTTGATGTACCGGGACCAATACGCGCCCCAAGCCGGGTCGGCGCCGGTCTCATTGTCCATGCAGTAAAGAACATTGGGATAGGGCAACGAGATTTCAAGCAGGCGGTCGACCTGAGACTGTTGATACCGCAGGAGCATTTCCCGGTTTTCGAGCTCGGGCACTGACCGGAAGAAGGGATTGTCGTTGCTGCCCGGATGGCGGGGATACTCGTTCTTCAGTTTTCCGGATTCGACGGTGTAGTTGACGTTGTTCGCCGGACGGTAGGGATTATGAAGCCACTCGTCGCGTGCATAATCGAAGCGGTCCCAGAGCTCGATCTGCACAATGACGTCACGTTCGTAAGCGAGTTGGAGAAACCGCGCGAAGCGCTCGAAATACACTTCGTTTAGCTGTTCGAGGTCGTACTTACCGTCTTCCCGGCGGTGGAACGGCCACGTGCTGCCGTCGTCGCGCGAACTCATCGTGTTGCGGACATAGTTCCCGCCCAGCGAGGCCAGCAGGTCGAGTTGTTCCTTGACGTCTTCGCACTGGAAGAGGTTGTCCTCATTGGACCCGCCGATGAGCATGACGGGTTTGCGTTTGTATTGCCAGTACCGCGGATTCTTTGTATAGGGTGCGATGCGGTCCTCGTTGCTGCCCAGCTTCGGCGCTTCTTCCGAATACGCGGGACAGGCCGCCAATGCGAGTAACGAGAGCGCCAATCCCCAGTGCGTGAATGAAGTCAGCATGCGCATGGTTTGTCCTCCCAGAACAATTGCCTGCTTCGAAAACTTGAAGAGCCGCAAAAACCGTGTCCCAAGGTTTTTGCACAGGCCGACATCCACACTTTCATCATCCATGGGTGAACCGCAAAAAACAATCGGGACAGCAAAACATGAGCCATGGGGCTTACCCGTAGACAATGAAAATGGTGCCAACGAGGCTCCGCCAACGGAGGACGGGCATTCCTGCCCGTCCATAAGACCACCGCGGACGGACAAGGCCGCGCTCCTTGTAATACTGACCGGCGAGGGCGCCGGTCCCACACCGGAGAAATTTTCGAGGCAGCCCCCGGTTTGCTGGGCAACCCCTGAGGTCACGCCCCGTTTTGCGCTCAATCTTAATAGTTTAAGGACTATTTGAACAGCTCCTCTATTCCAAGGTTCTTGCTCCACTCCATTTTCATTACCTGCGGGTAAGCCCAAGGCCTCATGGTTCGCTGCCTTCGAGTCTATTTATATTCGCTGCTCCGTTTCGGTTCCTCCATCAAAGTCCATTTTGAAGCGCTCGCCGAGGTAGGTACGGCGGGCGATGGGGTTTTCGGCGATGTCGCGGGGCGTGCCGGACACGCTGATGCTGCCTTCGCTGATAATATAGGCGCGGTCGGTGATCGCGAGGGTTTCGCGGACGTTGTGGTCGGTGATGAGCACCCCGATACCGCTTTTTTTGAGCTGGGCGACGGTTTCCTGGAGGTCCGCCACGGCGATAGGGTCGATGCCCGCGAAGGGCTCGTCGAGAAGAAACACCTTGGGATTGGTGACGAGGGCGCGGCATATCTCGGTGCGGCGCCGTTCGCCCCCCGAGAGGGTGTAGGCGGGCCTGTCCGCCACATGCACAATCCCCATCTCTTCAAGGAGTTCATTGGCGCGGTTGTCGCGCTCGGCCGCGGTCATGGGCAGGTATTCCATGATGGCTAGGAGGTTCTCGCGCACCGTGAGTTTGCGGAACACGGACGCTTCTTGTGGCAGATAGGCCATCCCTTCGCGCGCCCGGCGGTACATGGGCAATTTCGTGACGTCGCTATCCTGAAAATAGATGCGGCCTTTATTGGGACGAAGAAGGCCGACGATCATGCGAAACGTGGTGGTCTTGCCGGCGCCGTTGGGCCCTAGCAATCCCACAATCTCCCCGGGATGCAATTCGATGCAGACATCGCGCACGACCACCCGGCGCTTGAATTGTTTGACAAGCCCCTCGGTGCGCAACAACACGTGATTGGTATCGGACACTCGAATTTCCTTCTAGCGATTACTGAGAAACCTTGGGAACAATAAACTCGGGATAGGCCGCTTCGAACAACCCGCGATTCATTTTGATTAACTCCGAACGGGACTCGGGTTTGGCGTTGACCAGCGCCTCAACGGGTTCGGGCAGGGCAATCCCTTCCCAAGCGGCCGGGTCGTAAAACTCTTTTTTCTCGAGCACGTCATTGAGCTGTTCGACGAAATTCTCCTTCATGCCGTCCGTCAATTGAGCGTCGGGTGCGACGGCGTTGAACTGAGCCCGCGCTTCTTCAGGCAGCAGGGAAATCAGACGCTTGCCCGGAGATGGTCCGTCAGCATTGGCCTGGGCTTTAATCGCCCCAAGGATGCCGCTCCAATCCTTGACATCAGCAACGGTGAGCAACATTGGATCCCGGGCTTCGGCCTCGCCGCCCATGCCTTCTATGGGCACCCGGTCCGCCGTAACGTCGGTCATTTCGATGTCGCCGGTCTCGAGATGGTAAATGAGGTGCGATGCAGTGAGGCCCGAGAACTGTTCGGAGTCCACCGTGACTTCCTCATTAAAGACCAGCCTGTCGTTGACAATGTCCAGCGAGGCCGATGCCGACGAAATGACGCCGATCTCGCCATCAACGTGGACCTTGCCGGTCAAGTCGACCTTTTCCGGGCCGCTTTGTACGCCGGGGTCCCATGCGAATACGATTTCGTTGGCGTTAATATTCAGGGGCTTTTCCTCGGGATTGAGCGGAAAAAGAGTGAGCTCGACGCCGCCCTCCATATTCCAGCGGCCGCTGGTGATTTTCACTTTCGGGGCTTTGGTGATGCTCATCCGATCAAACTTCATTTCACCACCAAAAGCGGCGCAGGCCACGCATAAGGCGATGGCGAGTCCCAAAACGCGCATTTTCATGATTCACTTCTCCCTGCCAGTTTCACGTCGCCCACGACATTATCGAGCAACAGTGCATTTTCATCTGGATGAAACGCCATATTATCCGCGTGCAATTCGGTTCCTTCATCGAGAATCCGAACGGGTTTTTGCGTTTTGGCCACCCGCGTTTCATCGGACCAGACGAGGTCTTCCATTTCAACTTGCATGGCGCCGCGCTCCAGCACAACGTCGCCTTTCATGGTAGCTGTTTTTGTTTCCTGGTCAAAGCGGCCGTTTTCCGCCCAGATTTTGGTGACTTCGTTGTTGCGCCCATAGATTTCAGCCTGAACGTCTTCGAGAATCGCCTCTCCCTCGGCATTTATCGAGACCTTAGGCGTACGCATGACGAACGAAGGGCGTTGCTCGACGCCTCCCGGGTCGGCTTTGTAAAAGAAAAACTCGGTCATGCGTGCCTTGCCTGCCACGGGCGCGGGTTCGCTTGATTTGCGTGGTATGACGGTAGCCGGGGGCTCTTCCTTACCGCATCCCGCCAATCCGGCGAGAGCGAATAGAATGATGACCAGCCGCTTCATGCGGCGCCTTTCCGGTTTTTCAGAAACACGGCACGAAGCCCCTTCAGCGTCAGGTAGGGGTCCACATGGTCGATACACGATGCGATGCCGGCCACGAGTTCCGCGAATCCGCCGGTAGCTACCACGTGCGGCTTATCGCTCATTTCAGCGGCCATGCGCTGTATGAGACCGTCGACCAAATCGGCATAGCCATACGTCAATCCGGACCGAATGTGATCGATGGTGTTTTTGCCAATGACGTGGGGCGGTTTCGTAATTTCAACGCTGGGCAGTTTTGCGCATTTTTCGAAGAGGGCATCGGCCCCGGTTTTAATGCCGGGAACAATGATGCCGCCTTTGTATTCTCCTTTGGCGGTGATAACGTCGAACGTCGTGGCGGTCCCGAAATCGATGACGATGAGCGGTCCCTGATGGTTTTCAAGCGCACCCACAGCGTTGACGATGCGGTCGGCCCCGACCTCCTTCGGGTTGTCGACCTGGATGACCAGACCGGTTTTGACGCCGGGTTCGACAAAAACGACTTCTGCGCCGAAATGGTGTACGCACAGGTCCGTAAGGGCTGCATTCAGGGGGGGCACGACGCTCGATACGCAACACCCGTTCACGGCTTTCGGTTCGAGACCCTCGGCTCGCAGGAGGGAAGTAAGGAAGACGCGCAACTCGTCGCTGGTGCGGTAATTGCCCGTAATGCTGCGCCAGTGTGCCCGCAGCTCGGAGCCGTCGTACAACCCAATCACCGTGATGGTGTTTCCCACGTCCATCACAAGCAACATGGTTCGTCCTCCAGCCACTCGATGCGTTCTCCGAACAGGACCCGGCGCACTCCCTCGGGCGTGTCGAGGACGAGCCCGCCTCGGCCGTCAATGGCGGTGACAAAACCCTCGAGGTTTTGATAACGCACGCGGCGGCCCTCGATATTGCATGCCAAGACCCATTCGCGCCGGATGGTTTCAAAGCGGTTGTCACGCAGGGCGCACACGCGTTCGTCGAGGGCGGTCAATACGCGCCGAAGCACTTTCCCGCGGTCCACGTCGATAGCCGTGGCCAAGAAGAGCGACGTAGCCGTGCTGCGTACTTCGGGAGGGAAATCCTCCTCGCGATGACACATGTTGAGGCCGATGCCTACAGCCGTTGTGCCACTGCGATTCTCGACCAAAATACCACAGAACTTTCGTTTATCAAGCAGCAAATCGTTGGGCCACTTGACCGTTGGGCTACAAAAGGCGCGCAATCCATCGCGTACGGCCAGGGGCGCCGCGAACGCCAGACCGTCCATTGCGCCTTTGAACGCTACGCTGAACCAGAGTCCCAGCCCCGGTGCGCTGTGCCAGAGACGGCCATGGCGTCCTCGGCCCTGGGTCTGGTGGTCGGCGACAACCACAGTGCCGTCGCCGCCGGTATTCAAGGCGCGGGTGCTGGTGGAATCCACCGTGTCGAACACGAGAATGCGCGAGCCAACCACACGCGTATGCAGCGGCTGCGCGAAGAGAGGCTGTTCTGACGCGAAGTTATACATTTTCGATGAGCAGTGTCATGTCTACCGCGGGCGCGGAATGAGTGAGGGCCCCGACGGAGATGTAGTGCACGCCCGTCTCGGCGATAGCTCGCACGTTGTCGAGGGTGACGTTACCGCTGGCCTCGAGGACGACCCGCCGGTTTTCCGTGAGTTTGACGACTTCAGCCATGACTTCGAGACTCATGTTGTCGAGGAGAATGGAGTCGGCGCCCGCCTCGAGGGCCTCCTTCAACTCCTCGACTGTCTTCACCTCGACACCGATCTTCATTAAATGATGGGTGCCGTGAATGACTTTCTGGACTGCCTGACGGATGCTTCCGGCCGCGACGATATGGTTTTCTTTGACGAGGACGCCGTCGAATAACGCGAAGCGGTGATTGGCCCCGCCGGCGTGCATGACTGCTTGTTTTTCGAGGGTGCGCATGAGGGGCGTGGTTTTGCGGGTGTCGCAAATGCGTGTGTCAAGGCCTTTTACCGCCTCGACGTAACGGTGCGTGAGTGTGGCCACCCCCGACAGGTGCTGCACGAAATTGAGGGCGACTCGCTCGCCGGTCAACACGGCGGCTGTGTTGGCTTCGAACGTCGCGAGCATATCCCCGGGGTGAAATTGGGCGCCGTTCTCCATGGCGTCCCACTGCCGCACCCGTGCTTTCAGCGCATTGAAAACGGCCCGAAACGCCTCGACACCGCTCAGAATACCCTCCTGCTTGGCATTCAGCCGTACGCGGCACCGGGCATCTTGGGGCACAGTCGACTGCGTGGTGACATCGCCCTGGCCGACATCTTCCGCAAGAGCTTCACGCACCAATTTGCGTAATCCCAGCATACTCCTCCCTTTCCGATGGATTAGCGCGCGATCTTACCATGAAAAACGTGCAAAATACGAAGAAAACCGGATATACCAATCCGGCTGCGTCCAGTTGAACAAACAAAAAGGCGGTCCCCACTGCAGCGCCTTTTGGGAACATGTCCGGGAAACCCGCCCGGGACAAGAGCCGGTATGTTCCGGTCTAGCGTTCGTCGAGGGGCACCCAATGCTGCTCATTCGGGCCTATGTAAATCTGGCGCGGACGGTGGATCCGGCCCCCGCGTTCCATCCGCATCTCGCGCCACTGGGCAATCCAGCCGGGAAGCCGGCCCAGCGCGAACATGACGGTAAACATATTCGTGGGGATACCGATGGCCCGGTAGATAATCCCGCTGTAGAAGTCGACATTCGGGTATAACTTGCGTTCGATGAAGAAATCGTCCTCCAAGGCCGCTTCCTCGAGGTGTTTTGCGATATCCAGCAGCGGATCGGCGATGCCCAATTCGGTGAGTACTTCGTCGCAGGCCTTCTTTAGGATACGGGCCCGCGGGTCGAGGTTCTTGTAGACCCTGTGCCCGAAGCCCATCAAACGGAATCCCGAGTTCTTATCTTTGGCCATCTCGACGTACTTGCGGTAATCTCCGCCGTCGCGCTCGATGCCCTCGAGCATCTCGATAACGGCCTGATTGGCTCCCCCGTGCAGAGGGCCCCACAAGGCGCAAATTCCCGCCGAGATCGAAGCAAACAAGTTGGCTTGGCTGCTGCCGACCATGCGAACGGTCGAGGTGCTGCAGTTCTGTTCGTGGTCGGCATGAAGAATGAGCAACAGATCGAGGGCGCGTTCAATGACTGGCGACACCTCGTAAGGCTCGGCGGGATGCCCGAACATCATACGCAAAAAGTTGGCGGCGTAGCTCAATTCGGCTAACGGGTACATGATAGGTTCGCCGCGCGATTTCTTGTAGGAATAGGCGGCCAGCGTTTTTGCCTTGGCGAGGAGGTACATAATGGCCATATCGGTCTCTTCGGGCTCACTAGCGTCCGGATAGAAGGCGGATAGACTCGAGATCATGGCGGACAAAATAGCCATGGGATGCGAATGGGGGGGGTAGAGATCGAAGACGCTGATCATGTTCTCGTGAACGTAGCTGTTGAGCGTGAGCTGACGCCGCCATTCGATCAATTCCTGGCGGTTTGGGAGGTGGTCGTAAATCAGGAGGTGGCAAATTTCGGGGAAGCGTGCTCCCATGGCCAGTTCTTCGATGGGATAGCCGCGGTACCGCAGGATGCCCTTTTCGCCGTCTATGAACGTGATGGCGCTTTGGCAGGACCCCGTATTGGCGTAACCGGGGTCGAAAGTGATATAGCCTGTAGCGGAGCGCAACGAGGTGATATCGAATGCTTTTTCGCCCTCGGTCCCTTCGATTACCCGAAGCTCCTGGTCCTTGCCGTCAATTTGCAGTTTCACTGAACTCATATTTTCTCCTTCTCCCTGCTGCATGCTCTCCACCGTAATGTGCCGATAGATACACGACTTCGGCTTGTCCATATGCGTATAAGCCGGCAGTGCACTGGTTGTGCTAAGCCCGACAGCGCCGCCCCGTGAGACGAACTCTACCGAAACGACCGCGTAAAGTCAATTCTTTGGCGCCCAAAGCGACCAGCTCGTACCCCAATTCCTGTGTTGTCATGCGGTTATCTCCGCCATTTCCCGCTTCGCCTTTTACGTGCGAAAGCATTGCTATTGCTAGGCTTCTGCGTCGAGCAAGGTTGTCAACTTGCTCATGAGCTCGTTTTCGTCGAACACACCGAGGTAATGGACCACTCCATCTCGGCCTATCAGGGTTATCCAAGGGGTCTGTTGTCCTTTATACAGCTCGTAGGTGGTGCCGCCCTGCTTGTCTATGCCTATGGCGTAATTGAGGTTATACTCGTCGACCCATGCTTGGACCTGGGCGGGTGCGGCCTCCTCGTTTAACGGGGAAACAATCGCTACGGCTTCGAGATCTTTGCCGCCGTACTCTTGCTCGAGTTTCTGGAGGTATTGCGCCACTTGGGCGTTTTCCCCCTTTTCGGGCTCGACAAATGCCAAGGCAATTACTTTGCCTTTGTATTCTTGAAGCGATGGGGTTTTCCCATCTACCCAAGTGGCCTGCCAAGAGGGTGCGGGCCGGCCCAGGACCTCGAGCTGGTCCAACATCCCCTCGGCAAACGTGGTGACCTGCTTGTTTGCCGACGTCTTTGTGAGTTCTGTCAAAATGGTCCGCGCTTCGTCATAGTTGCCTTTGTCGACGCGTGTGAGCGCATCGAAGACCTTCCCTCGCAAAATCAAATCTTTGGCGCGCTCGGTGTTGGCATGCGAGGGATGGGCTTCGACAAACGCATCGAGTCTCGCGATGCCTTTGTCGTACACGCCCTGCATAAGGTACGCGAGCCCCAACGAAAACGCGAAATCCCCTTTGAGAGAAGGTGATTCTACGTTTTCGAGCTTCGGCTCCGTTCTCTCGAGTAGGTTGACGGCGTCATCGGTGCGCCCAATATCTATATACATACCCGCTAATTTAACGGCCTTTTCTACGTTATCTGGAGCTACGCTCACTTCTTTCTCGAGGGTTTCGATTTCTTTCAGCCGTTCTTGAGCCGACTTCAAGAGATCGAGAAACCTTTCCGCTGGAACGAATCCTTCCTGGCGGTAAACCGGCGAGCCATCCGCCGTCAGCACAAACAGGGTAGGCAGCGCCTGTACGCCGTATTGCCGCGCGACGCTGGGTTGCTCGTCCGAATCTACCTTGAGGGGGACATAGTTCTCGAGGGCTTCGATCACGGCAGCATCGGAAAAGGTCTCGCTATCCATTTTTTTGCAGGGCGGACACCATGTGCCATATACATCCATGAAAATGAGTTTGTTATCGGCTTTTGCCTGTTCCTTGGCCGCATCAAGGCTTTCCACCCACTGAATGCCGTCGGATTCGGCCGCAACGCCGACCATGCCAGCCAATACAAAAATGGCGCCTAACCCAATCGCCATGAATGATTTGGGGAATTGCGTATTCTTTTGCATAGGGTACCTCCAGAGTTCGGAGAAGCGCTGCCCGTCAGCACTTCTCCACGCAAAACACAACGGTGACGGGTTGTTGCGTATTCCTCAACGCCGCAGCCCTGTCAAAATACATAGAGAGATTGACCCGTATTAGATTCGCTTTTGCGGAGCTACCGCAGTATGCCAGACGAACGGCTGCGTTGTCAGCTTCGAGGAGCGGTTTGTAAGGGGATTCGTTTTATTTGCGGAGGAATCCGTGCGTCTTTATGATGAAAGGAGCATTGCAGGGGCGGGAATTTCTAAGCGAGGGGGGAGGAGCGAATGACAAAACTTAATAGACGGAGTTTTATTGCCGGGACACTTACGGCAGCAGTGGGGTGTGCCTCGGCGCCGCGTATCAATGCAGCCCGGCGAAAGACACGGTCTCCGAATATCGTGCTGATCATGGCCGATGATATGGGCTACTCGGATATTGGATGTTACGGCGGCGAGATCGACACGCCCAATCTCGACCGGATGGCCAAGGGAGGCATTCGGTTCACCCAGTTCTACAACAACGCAAAGTGCGCGCCGACGCGGGCATCGCTGCTGACGGGACTGTACTCACACCAGGTAGGTTGCGACGGCGGACCGACGGTGATGCGGAATTGCGTTACGATTGCCGAAGCCTTGAAGGACGCGGGCTATCGCACTCTTATGACGGGTAAATGGCATGCGGACCAGATTCCCACGGAGCGGGGATTCGACCGCTATTTTGGTCTCGCGGATGGTTGCTGCAATTTCTTCAATCCGGGTGAGCCGCGTGGCGGCGAACCGGCGCCCGCCCACAAGCGTTTCCCGCGCAGATGGTCCATCGATGGCGAGGTCTTTCGTCCCTATACGCCGGAGGACCCCGATTTCTACACCACCGACGCGTTTACCGATTATGCGTGCAGCTACCTCGATGAATATCGCGGCGAGGACAAACCGTTTTTCCTTTACTTAGCCTATACCGCCCCGCATTATCCGCTCCACGCATGGCCTGAAGATATCGCAAAGTACCGCGGGAAGTATCTTTGCGGCTGGGACGAAATCCGCCGACGCCGCCGCGAACGCATGGTGAAAATGGGTCTAATCAGAGAAGAGTGGGGTCTGGCCCCCCGCGACCAGCGTGTGCCGGCGTGGGAGGATGCCGATGATCTTTCGAAATGGGATATGGATGCGCTGAAAAGCAAGTTCAGCGCGGAAAGCGCCGTGAATCGTGACGAATGGGACCTCAAAATGGCGGTATATGCGGCCATGGTCGACCGGATGGACCGTAACATCGGGCGTGTGCTGGCGAAACTACAAGAGCTCGGCCACGAGCGCGACACGCTGGTGCTGTTTCTGTCCGATAACGGCGGCTGCGCGGAGTCGGTGCACAAAACGCCGGAGGTCCCACCGGGGCCCGTGAATTCTTACCGCACGGTCGATGTGCCATGGGCGAACGCTCAGAATACGCCATTTCGAAGGTACAAGCGTTGGGACCACGAGGGGGGAATCTCGACGCCGCTGGTGGCGTATTGGCCCGGCGTGATTGAGCCGGGTGGCATCACGCACGAAGTGGGGCATCTGATCGATATTATGGCGACGTGCCTCGAAGTTGCGGGAGCCCCCTATCCCGAGCGGCATCACGGTGAGGAGATCCTACCTCTCGAGGGCAAAAGTCTGCTCCCCGTTCTCAAGGGTGGTGCGCGGGAAGGCCACGACACCATCTGCTGGGAGTTCGGCAAATGCCGGGCTATCCGGCAGGACAAGTGGAAGCTGGTGCAGGTAAAGGGCAGTCCCTGGGAGTTGTACGATATCGAAGCGGACCGTACGGAAATGCACAACCTTGCGACTGCGCAAGCGGAGCGGGTCGAGGCTATGGCGGCCACGTGGGAAGCTTGGGCCGAACGCTGTAATGTGGAGTTCTGAGATTCAGAAGGGAGTACAGCATGATTTCACGGAGGCAATTTCTTAGGCAAACAGCCTGTGCGGCAGTGCTCGCGGGCGGCGTGGCGCATGGAGGGCAACAACAACAACCCAAGCGCCCGAACATCCTGTGGTTGTCGACGGAGGACATTGGCCCGCATCTCGGCAGCTACGGGGAGCCTCACGCGATTACGCCGGCGCTCGACGCTTTTGCCAGGGAGTCGGTGCGTTATACGAACGCCCATACGACCGCGGGGGTATGTGCGCCCAACCGCTCGTGCATTATCTCGGGCATGTATGCGACCACGCTGGGGACGCACCACATGCGCTCGGGCGGCGAAGGAACCGAGCGGTCGATTAAACCCGAAGTGCCTTCCCCCATCCAGTGCTTCCCGAAATACCTGCGCGATGCCGGCTATTACTGCAGCAATAACTCGAAAGAGGACTACAACTTCGTGCGTTCGCCCGATGCGTGGGACGAATCGAGCGGCAAAGCCCATTGGCGTAACCGGCCTGACAAGAACCAACCGTTTTTTGCGGTGTTTAATTTTACGGGCACCCATGAGGGGTCGGTAAACGCTACCGGCGAGCGGCGAAAGCGCCTTCTCAAGCGCTTGACGCCCGAGCAGCGACGCAACCCCGATGACATCACGCCTGCGCCGTTTCATCCCGACACGCCGGCCGTGCGTAAGGTGTGGGCCCATTACCACGAGATCATTACCGGCCTCGATTATTGGTTCGCGGACATGTTGAAGCAACTCGAGGAAGACGGTCTTGCCGATAATACCATCGTGTTCTTCTGGTCGGACCACGGCCAGGGGATGCCGCGATGCAAGCGCTGGATTTACGATTCGGGAACGCACATCCCCCTGATGGTCCGCATCCCCGAACGCTGGCGTGTCGAGGGGCAGGGTGAACCGGGCACGGTGGATGAGCAGCTCGTCAGCTCGGTCGATTTCGGGCCAACGGTATTGCGATTGACAGGGATTTCTATCCCCGATTATATGCAGGGCCGTCCTTTTTTGGGGAAGGGCCTTCCGCCGGAACGCGAGTATGTCTACGCGGCGCGCGACCGCATGGACGAGCGCTACGACATCATTCGCATGGTGCGCGACAAGCGGTTTCGGTATATCCGGAATTACGAGCCGTTCAAACCTTACGACCAGTTTATGAACAGCGCCGAGAAGAGCGTGATCAAGCAGGAGCTGCACCGTGTCGCGAAGGAAAACACCTTGCCGCCTGGAGCGGATTGGGTAACGGCGAAATCGAAGCCTGTCGAGGAGTTGTACGATACCGAAGCCGATCCCCACGAAGTGAACAATTTGGCTGAGGACCCGGCCTATGCGGATGTGCTTGCCCGCTTGCGCAAAGCGCATGAAACCTGGATGCGTGATTCACGCGATCTGGGCTTATTGCCGGAGCCGGAATTGAACGCTTTGGGCAAACGGTACGGCGCCCGGGCACAGATTTGGGAAGGTCTGGCGAAGGATGCGCCGGAGTTCTGGAATACGTTGCGCGATACGGCGGTGCGCGCGGGGCGACCCTCAGCCGATGACCGTGACGCGTTGTTGGAGGCCCGGAAGAGTTCTCATGCTTCGATTCGGTATTGGG
>JAWODE010000627.1:0-4113 GCA_046483455.1 Candidatus Hydrogenedentota bacterium
TTCATAATGCCCCCTCCCATCGAGCTGCCCAAAACTTCGTACTTTCAGTATACGCAATTGACAAGGCAGCGGACCATCAGCCGTTGGGCTCACCCGTAGACCATGAAAATGGGGCCGTCCGGCAAGGGCACCCGTCCTACACCGGGCAAATTCTCGAAACAGTCATTCATCTTGAAACTGAAGCGTTTCCATGTATTCCTTGACGCACTGCTCACAGCTCTGTCCGCCCGCGCCCTCCTGAAGAAAATGACGAAAAGCATCCAACCATTTCACCCCCGTGTCCGTGTGGCGTTGAATGAAGGCGACGAAGCAGACAAACCGTTCGAGCACCTCGCGGTCGAGCGCATGCTCCATATCGCACGTTGTGGTTTCGGCTTGAACCGCTTCAAGCCCGAGGACATCTTCCAGGAATCGTCTGACAACATTATGCCGAATAGCGAGCTGCTCCGCTTTCTCCCGTCCTTCTTTGGTTAGCGTAATCAATTCATAGGGCTCGTAATTGATCATGCCTTTTTCGGCGAGGCTTTGGAGGGCCGCGGTCACCGTCGAGCTCGCTACGTTCTTCGCTTCCACAATGTCCTTGGGGCGGGCCACTTTCTGCTTGCGCTCGATGTAATAGATGGCCCACAAATAATCTTCGAGTTTGGGGGTCAGCTCTTGTTCCACAACCCGCGCTCCTTTTGCCCATAGGCGGCCTTACTCACCCAATATTCACAGGGCTTTTTGTGGTTCAGCCTAACATATTCCGAGGTACTCCTACCGACTAACCTCATGACACGCGCGCATGATACGGTTGATGCGATATCCCTTCAACTCGTCCTCAACGGGGCGGGTCTACTTCTCGAGGCCCGCACGATGGATCGCCATGCCGGGGTTCACAAAGCGTAAACGCGAAACCAAGTGCCCCAAACAATAACGCTCCTCCTACCACAACGACGGCGCGGTATCCGAACGTATCGGCCAACCACCCGCCGAAAAGCGGCATGAAGTAAAGGGGCATAAGCAAGGTACCTTCTAAAGCAAAAAGCAGAGGCTGGATTTCCGGCGTGCCCAGCTCCAAAATATAGCCGCTGAAACCAACGGTCGTAGCGCTGATACCCGCTCCCGCCAGCACAAACGCAAGCCCGATGCCCAAAGGAGAAGAAGAAAACAGTATTACGCCTAAACCCAAAACCGACAAGCCCAACCCCGAGAGGATCACGGACCGTGTTCCTAACTGGTTGCCGAGCGGAACCCATGCAAGATTACTCAGGATCACCCCCACTTGTTGAGCAACCACGTAGAGCCCAACACTTGCTAAAGAAATACCAATATCACGCGTGGCATATAAGGTCAGGAAGGGCAAGACCAATTGCAGCCCTCCCGACAAAAGACGAACGACGATTAAGCGCTGCAGCACCGGATAATGCCAGCGAATAACCCGCAAATCCTCTCTCAGCGAAGGCAAGGAACGCTCGTCAGTTTGCACGACGTGGGAGGGAAACTCGAAGCGCGACATGGCTGCATAAGCAATCGCCAGCGAAACAAACGACAATGCGAACAGAACACCATAATTGCGAGGGTATACCAGTGCTTCATTCCCGAGTACGTACCGAACGATGATGCCGGATAGCACCGCAAAAATCCCCCCGGCCACAAGACGCCATCCAAACAGCGTGCTGCGGCGCTCCGGGGGAATGGTTCCGCTGATCACCTGTTTAAAAGGCAGGACAGCTACTCCGCCGCAGAAAGAATACACACACATGAGAAGAACGAATACGAAAAGAATCGCGCTGCTTTCCATGGGCAAAAACAAGGTTCCCGCGGCAATTACGCCCCATGCCCCGCACCGGGTCCAAATCGCAACGAGCATAAAGGGGCGGGCGACGCCCGGCTTCCGCCGAATCTTGCGTGCCACCCCTATCTGCGGCGCGACGCTCATCGCGGTTACCAAACTGACCACCAACCCGATAAGGGCCCGGGACTCCGTAAAACCAGCCACAAAAAGAGGAATAACAGCATAGGGGTCCGCAAATGCCGTGGCCATTCTGAAGAATGCACCATGGATAATTCCCTGGCGCATGTTATTGTCCGCCGCCGATCGCGGCTGACCATCGTCTTCCTCGCAAACAGACGCCCCCTCTTGAAGATTCATCTTTGCGATAGAGGCTTGCCCCGTCTGTTGTGTCCAGGTATTAACTTCTTGTTGCTCTTGGCACATCCTTGTACCCTTGGTAACCGAAGCTCCCGGCATCGGCACAAATGCCGCACTCTTAAAAACATAAAGCTTCGTCTAAACTGAAAACGCGTGCCGCTCCTGCTCCGCCTTAATCATTTTGACCGCCGGCACCCTCGATGAACCCCCGGCATTCGGAATTCACCCACTCCTTGCTTGGTGTTCTTTCACCCATGCAGGGTCCAAAAGCGCCGCCGCATCTTTATCAAGGAACAGATAAACGTTGGGATGTTCCCTCAACACCGATGCCGGACACGAAGGCGTAATGGGACCGCTGAGCGCGCATTTCACCGCCGAAGCCTTTCTGGCCTCGGGCACCGTGCAGATTATCGCGCCGGCTTTCAGAATTCCGGCAATGGTTATCGTGATGGCCTTCCGCGGGACTTCCTCGACAGCATCAAACCAGCCTTCATGCACTTGCTGCGCCCGGCAATCCGGGGTCAAATCCACGACCGTGAACAGGTCACGATTCTCAAAATCGGCCGGGGGATCATTGAACGCCAAATGACCTTTTTCGCCAATTCCCACAAACGCCACGTCTATTCCATCTTCCTCCAGCATTGCGCCCAATCTTCCGCATTCGGCCTCGGCATCCTCGGCATTGCCGTCAATAAGATGAACCGTTCCCGGCGCCACGCGGTCGATCAAACGCTCTTTCAGATACCGGCGGAAACTGGCCGGATGGGACTCCGGCAACCCAACGTATTCGTCCAGGTGATACATGGTGGTCTTTGACCAATCGATGCCTGATTCTTGCGTGAGTGCATCGAGAAATTTGAATTGCGATTGACCCGTCGCCGCCAAAAATGTCGCTTTGCCCTTGGCCTCTATGCAGTGCCGTAATTCATCGGCTGCTCTGGACGCGGCGGCGCCGGCCATCGCTTCGCTTGTCTCCTGAATCGTTACTTTCATACCCGAATATCCTTTGTCCTTCGCATGTTCTTCAAAACGACGCCATAACTACCTCTTGCCTTCTTGAACACCCGAAGCCATCCTTGCTTCGCGTCGATGCCAATTTTCGTCACACGCCTCACGGTAAGCGTTCGAAGATGACGCTGCTAAGAAAGCGTCTCCTGGAAAAACGAGAATCGACGCTCTCATCGCGGCGAGCGTTCGCGTCACGCCCCAAAATTATCCGTGTCGCATTTCAGCTTTTTCCGAACCCAATGGATATTGCTTTTCGCCGGCCTGTACGGATACCTGTAACCAGTTCTCCCGCGGAACAAATGGACACGCGTATTGTTCACTGTAAGCACACCAAGGGTTATAGGCCTCGTTCAGGTCAAGAACCCATTTCCCATCCTTGGTACGATGGTTCCGCGCATTAAGATCCAGATACCGTCCGGCGCCATAACTCTCCTTACCATTGGTCTTGTCCCGGAAGGGAATAAACATCGTTTCCTTGGCAGGATCGCTTTTATAGACGTGCAAAGCACACTGTTGTCCTTCCAACTCGAAATGGAACACCCCCCATCGCCACATCTTCCGTCTCTGGCCGGAGGTATCCATCATAGTGACAACTTCCTTTTCGCCAAACTCATGCAATTCCACCTCGAAGCGGTATTGCGGATCCGGTGGCCAATACGCAAGCCCTTCAAAAAACAAACGATCATGAAACGGAAGCGGTGATTCCATATGCGAAGCCAGGAAAGCGTCTTTCTGACTTCGCGTCGCTCGAACCTGTTCTTTCCATGCCTCTACGTCCATAAAAAAACTCTCCTTCAGCAGGCCGCATTGTGGCGCGTCCATTTGAGGCCTATCCCCGCAGTATTTTGCTTGATTTTCGAGACCTCAAAAATTATACTAACGATAGAAACTTTTGTCAAACACCGAGACCAAGGAAACGAAAAAGACCTTTGGCCGCTCCATCGCGCCTATCGTTGCGCGCGAAAAGACGA
>JAWODE010000652.1:0-2757 GCA_046483455.1 Candidatus Hydrogenedentota bacterium
GTCCCTCGAGTCGCTCCCTGTTGCCGGCATCTAGCATGGTCGCCAACGCGTCTGGGGATATGGTCTCGAGCCGCACGGCGGAATCGTTTTTGGATCCCGCCCACTGGGCTCCTTCGCATCCCAGGACCTTGATGCGCTTATTGAGAAGAGCGATTCCTTCGCCTACGGCGGGGGGGCCTTCTCCGTGATCACGGCTCGCGATCTCCAACGTCTCGCCGGCTTCACAAAGGACAACCCACCCCCGACGGTACTCTTCCACTCTTGGCCTGGGCAGAATCTTTGGAATTTGTGCCGTGGCTTCCATCGCGAGGGCTGTGCCCAGCCCATTCAGGGTGGTGACCACCATAAGGCCGGCAAGCAGTTTTCGTGGGAGTTTTTTCCACATGCCGAAACTTCTCGCGGAATCTCGCTGGCTGGTCATAACGTATCCCCTCGTTTGTGTTTGTCCACCACGCCATTTTCCTTATGTTAGTGGAGGCTTGAGAAGCCATTCAAGACGACGAGCCATATGGAGCATTGCCTCGGTCGGTTTTCTCACGTCCCGTGTTGGTCGCCGTTCGTCTCTTCGGGGCCGAGGAATTTGGGGTTGTTACCGGCGATGACGACAGTGATTTCGCCTTTAATTTTGACGTCCGAGAAAGTTTTCGCCAGCTCAGCCAGGTATCCGCGCTCGATATTTTCGAACCTCTTCGTCAATTCGACGCACACGGCGGCTTTGCGATTGCCAAGCTCCTCGAGGGCGTCTTTCAGAAGTGCGCCGATGCGATAGGGCGATTCGTAGAGCACAAGGGTGTGGGGGAGGTTGGCTTCCATGGCGAGAAAGCGCCGGCGCTGGCCGCTTTTGCGGGGCGGGAAGCCCTTGAACACGTAGCTCGATGTTGGAAGTCCCGACTGCACCAGCGCCACGTGGACGGCGCTCGCGCCGGGAAGCGAGATGACTTCGTGGCCCGCTTCGATGGCGGTTGAGGCGACGCGGAAACCGGGGTCGCTTACGCCGGGATAGCCCGCATTGGAGCAAACTGCCACCGAAACCCCGGCGTCGAGCAGGCCGAGGATGCGTTTCCCCGCCGACCGTTCGTTGTGTTCGTGGTACGAAAAGACGGTCTTCGGCTTGGAAATGCCGTAATGTTCGAGGAGCACGCGCGTACGGCGGGTGTCTTCGCAGGCGAGGGCCGCGATTTCACTCAAAACGCGCACCGCGCGGTACGTCATATCTTCGAGATTTCCGATAGGCGTGGGCACGAGATACAGCAATGCCATGGGAGTCTCCTGTTACGTTTCCGCCATTTTACGACGCGTTGTTTTCCGAATCCGATTTCGGGCCGGGCGTTTTGCTTGCCGTGGTTCCAAGCCAGCCGTGTCGCCAGAACAGCACGAGTTGGAGCACGGTAACGCCCACCACGACAACTAGAAAGACTGGGTATCCATAGCGCATATGCAGCTCCGGCATGTTCCATGGAGACGCCTCGGGATCGAAGTTCATGCCGTAGACGCCCGTGAGAAAGCTCAGGGGGATAAAGATCGTTGCGATGACCGTCAACACCTTCATGATCTCGTTCATTCGGTTGCTCATACTCGATAGGTAGACATCCAGCAAACTGCCCACGAGTTCACGGTACGATTCGATCATCTCGAGGAGCATGATGCAGTGGTCGTAACAATCGCGGAGATACACGCGCGTGGTGTCGGTCATTTGCCCGGAGGTTCCTTGCAACAGCATGCTGAGGGCTTCGCGCATGGGCGACATGGCGCGACGCAGCACGAGAAGGTTGCGTTTGGCCTCGTGAATGCGTCCCGTGATTTGGGGGGTCGGGTGGTAAAGGGCATCTTCTTCCAGCGCCTCGATCTTTTCACTGAATTCATCGAGGTACGGAAAATACGCGTCCACGACGGCATCGATGATGCAATAGGCCAGATAATCGGCGCCCATCTTCCGAATCCGGCCAAGACCTCCGCGAATGCGCTTGCGGACAAGGTCAAGGCAGTCGCCCGCGTGCTCCTGAAAAGTGACCACAAACCCTTCACCGAGGAAGATGCTCAGTTGCTCGGTCCGGGCCATTTCGCCGGTTTCAAGCATACGGGTTACCACAAAAAGGCGGCTGTCATAGTCTTCGATTTTGGCGCGCTGGTTCACGGTCAGCACGTCCTCGAGAGCGAGGCGGTGGATGTCAAAGAGTTGCCCGAGTTTCATGAGCACTTCTTCATCGCCGAGGCCATCTACATTGAGCCAGAGCACCGGCCATTTCTTTTGCAGGTCGTGTATGGAATCCAACTCAGGATTTTCGATTTCCTGGAAGTCGTCCGGTCCGTATGCGATTAGACGCAGCACCGGTTTTGGGCTGGTGGCTTGGGCTTTGAGGGTGCCGGGGGGCGCCCCTACCATGTGGTTGGGCCGCCGCTTGCGAGGTCTCGGAATGCGCAACGCCATCGGTCTCTCCTTTCGTTGGTGGGACGCGAGTTTCAGTCTCGCTATTAGTATAGACCAGACGGTGACGAAGGTCATGGAGAAGGGGAGAACAGCATGAATGGTGCGCAAAAAAGGACCGGCCTCGAATCGCTTTGCGATACCGGGACCGGTCCGTGTCGTTTAGGGTGTGTCTATACGCTCCAGGGCTCGCGGTAGTCGCGCGTGAGCCATGCGGGGTCGCCACTGCCCGGTGCGAATTGCATTTGTTTAGCCTGTCCACTGCGGCGGCGTGGTGATAGTGCCCGACGAGGTGCGCAGGTACTGCCCGGTGGAGATATCCTCCGGCGGAG
>JAWODE010000696.1:0-4813 GCA_046483455.1 Candidatus Hydrogenedentota bacterium
ACTGTCCCCACTTCGGAAACCCCGGAAGCCTACTCCCCCATCGAGAGGGTTTGTCAGACGGTTGTGGGGGTGTCCCTTGCCATCGCGGCTATTTCGGTCTTCTCCCCTTCGACGTCCTGGGACGCGGCGGTGGCTCATCTAGCTTTACCCGCGCAATATGTACGTATGGGTCAGATCACGGTGCTCGAAGGCAACACCTATTCGGGTTATCCCCATCTCCTGCATACCCTCTATACCTACGCCTACGCGGGCGCCGGCGAGACCGGAGCCCAGTTCATAAGCTGGTTATTCGCGTTTCTGGGTTGCGTATTTGCGTTTTCAGTGGGACGGCGTTTGGGTGGACGCGTTTGCGGCTTGATTAGCGCGGCTATCTTCGCCACAACGCCAATCTTCTTTGATCAAGCGGGGATCGCAAGCCTGGATATCGCCATGGCGGCGGTTGTGCTGGCGGTGGTGGGAGCTTTGCTTGCCTGGCACGACGAGAAACGCATGGGCTCGCTGTTGCTGGCGGCATTCCTGGTTGGAAACGCCTGCGGTATCCGGCACACGGGCTATCTTGTCTGCGCGCTCTTGTTCATAGGCGTTTTGGTCGTATCGAAGCGCCCCAAATTGCGTACGGCCATGTCTTTCAGTGCATTGGCTTTGGCCGGGGCCGCACCCTGGCTGTTGCGAAGCTGGCTTGCAGTTGGTAATCCGGTGTATCCCTTTTTTCAGGACATATTTCCCTCGGATATTCTGGTAAACGAGGACTTCACACGTCTTGGAAGCCATAGTTCGCGCCACGGCGCGCAGTTTTACGAGGTTCTCTGGTTTCCGTGGCGCATCGTGATGGCCCCGAACCGCTTTGATGGATGGAATGCTTCTCCGGGAGGGCTCATTCTGATCTTGGGCGTGCCGGGGCTGTTTGTGGGAGGCCGTCGCGCATGGTTGTTGGGGCTATATTGCCTCGCCGGGATTGTGTTTTTTTTCTTTTTTCAGCACTTCGCACGGTACATGCTGCCCTTCTTCGTTGCCATGATGCCGGTGGCGGCCCTTGCCGCCCGCAGACTGAAAAAACTGCGATGGCTTACGTATGGCCTCCTTACGTTCACCTTTGCGTACGGTCTGGTGCTCGGTCTTGGCATGAATCACTTCAAGATACCCGTTGCGGTGGGTCTTCAAACACGTGACGATTACCTCGAGACCCGGGTAGAGCGCTATGAAGCTTTCGAGTGGGCAAATAGAGCGTTGAACGGCAAGGGAACGGTGCTCACTTTGGACCCGCGTATATATTACCTGGATATGCCTTCATTCAAGAACTATGAAGCTTTGCATCCTTTGATTGAGAGTCCGATCAATGAACAACTTCAGTGGTTTTCATCTCGGAATATCCGGTACCTTCTTTATCCCGTGGAGTATGTGGAAAACAGCCCCATCTTCACCACCTCGGGACTGGTGGGAATGTTTGAGCGTTGGCGCAACAATCCGGAAGTCTTTCGGCCCATTAAGCACATGACCGTGGTTTCGCGAAATGGGATTGAAGACATTGTGGTCTACGAAGTATTCGTGCCACTGTGCGACGACCCGAGCGTTCCTTGAGAACGTGGACTCCTCGCTGGCCAAAAACCATCGGGAAACAAAAAAATCCTGACAATATCTCACCCGATTTTCATGAGTCTTGGCTCATTTTTGTTCCGGTTTGTTGCTTGAAGATTGAACAGGATGTTGCTATTCTTTGGCTGTTTAATCGTCCGGCGTAACGGACGCCTTTCCCTATTGAAGATTGACCATGTACATGGGGGTCTTATGCCAAGCGGGCACCGCCCGGCGCTTGCCAGCGCACTCACAATTATTGCCTTAAGTATTTGTATTCTGACCGGTTGCGATGCCAGAACGAGGCCTGAAGCCGACAGAATTTCGCTGGAGGTCCATGCATCGGGCAACAATCAGACCGGTCTTCCGGGCCAAACCTTACCTAAACCCCTCCGGGTTATTGTCGAAAGCAGTGTGCAACCCGGCTTGTTGGGCGGCACGGGTTCCCGGCGCCCTGTGCCCGGCGCCGAGGTCCAATTCAAAATCCTCGAGCCCACGCGCGGCACCGTATTCAAACGAAGTGGTGAGGCAACCGTACTCTCGAAAACCGGCCCGGACGGTATCGCCGCGGCCTCCGTAATTCTCGGAAAGCGGCCCGGGGACATTACCGTCCAAGCCTCTACAAAGACGAAAGAGAGGGTCAGCAGTGTCGAGTTTCGTGTTGTCAGTGGCGTAAAACGGATCGGCAAGGACCTCGAGGCGCCGACAGGCGCTACGATCCCGGAATTCGGCGTGCTCTTGGCGGACGCCGCGGGCAACCCCGTTTCGGGAGTGGATGTGCATTTTCGCGTCGAGGGAGGGGAAAACGATTCTCAAGTAGCGAAAAGCCACGTAGTTACAGATGCCGATGGCCTGGCGATCACTCAATGGAAACTGGGGGATGAAGTCAAACGCTATTTCGCCAGCGTTGAAGTCCAAGACCGCCGCACCGGCATTCCTGAAGACCAGCGTTATCATGTTCGAAGCCTCGAATTCGAGGCCATGGCTCTCGACAAGCGGAAGATGGCAATCGAACTCTTGGGAGGACTGGCCATCTTCATTTTTGGCATGAAAATGATGTCCGGCGGGCTACGGCGCATGGCCGACCGCCGTTTAAAACAAATCCTCCAGGCCATGACGCGAAACCGCGTGCTGGCCCTGTTCGTCGGGGCAGGCTTGACCGCGATGGTACAATCGTCGAGCGCCACGACCGTGATGACCGTGGGATTTGTGAACGCGGGTTTGCTGACCATGCAACAGGCCATCGGGGTGGTTTTTGGCGCAAACATCGGCACCACGATCACCGCGCAAATCATCGCGTTCAGACTTGATGCCCTAGCGTACCCCGCCATTGCTGTAGGCTTGATCATGATGTCGGTCTTTAAAAGACCGGCGGTGCGTTTTTTGGGAGAAGCTATTCTGGGTTTTGGCCTGCTCTTCCTCGGGATGACGACCATGTCGGGCATTCTCAAGCCGCTTCGCCATAGCCCCGAGTTCCAATCGTGGTTCCTGTTGGTGGACTGCACCCCCCAGCCGGGGGAACTCATCCCCGCGGGGAAAGCGTTGCTTTGCATATTGATCGGCACGCTCATGACCATGGTAATTCAGTCCAGTTCGGCCACGATCGGCCTTGTGCTGGCTTTGTCCGGACAGGGCTTGCTGTCGTTTTACACGGCGGTGCCGCTCGTGCTTGGGGACAATATCGGCACCACCATTACCGGCATCCTGGCGTCTCTGGGTGCAAACAGGAACGCCAAGCGCACGGCACTTGCCCATACACTGTTTAACGTGTTCGGAGCCACTTATATGTATGTGTTGCTTTTTGTGCCCGTTTGGAATAATCAGCCATTTTTCCTGGGATTGGTCAATTATTTTACGCCGGGAAATGTGTTCGCGGGCGAAAATGTGGTTCGCCACGTGGCTAACGCCCATACGTCATTTAATGTATTGAATTGCATGTTGTTTCTGCCGTTCGTGGGTATTCTGACGAGGCTTTGCCAGCGCATTATTCCAGTAACGGCACTAGACCAGGAGAGCGTCTTGGAATACCTCGAGCCGCGCCTGTTGCAATCGCCGTCGCTTGCCCTGCAACAGGCCATCAAAGAAGTGGTCTATATGTTACGGCGCGCCCAGAAATCTATCAATGACGGGTGCGAATTCTTCCATGGCGGACCTCGGGAATTGGAAATAAACATAGCGCGGCGCGAGGACCTCATTGATCGTCTACAAGAAGAGATCACGGCGTATCTTGTCGAGTTATCGGGGAAAGAACTAACTTCCGAAGAATCCGCACTCATCCCGGCCCTCATCCATGCGGTGAATGACACGGAACGGATTGGGGACCATTCAGAGAACCTTGTCGAGCTGGCACATCTTCGGCGAAAAGACAACCATCCCTTTACCGAATACGCCATTGCTCATCTGCTCCAAATGCAGGAGATGCTCAACGTCCAATTCGAGACAACCTATAAGACGCTTTCAGGGCTTAATGGCAACGCGGTTGAAGAATCACGGGTTAATGAAGACCGGATCAACGAGTTCGTCCAGAAGGCATCTGAAGACCACGTAAAGCGACTGGAATCAGGGACGTGCCAAGTTCAAAGCGGCGTCATCTTTTTGGATTTGCTGGCCCACCTCGAGCGTGTCGGCGATCATCTGGCGAACATTGCCGAACGAGCCGGGCACTTTACCCAGGTGGCAGGTATCGCGGACAGCGAGATACTCGCGACCGCGAAAAAACCTCCGGGAACAGAAGCTCCAATTTAGGAAACCATGCCGTCTTGTCTTCGCCGTGAAAAAGGGGCTTGGGGAAGGCGTCAGGCTTGCTTCACATTTTACGGAGCCTCTTTCGTATCGCCCCCATATCCCAAGGCATCAAGCTGATCGGCTACGTCGGGAGATATCTCGCCGGCCGCGGCGGGTTCGGCGGCTCCCTCCTGAATAAAGGCCACCATTTCCTCGAGCAGCGAGGTCAGTTCGCGGACACGCCCCGGTCGTTCCTTATACAGGTTGTCCGCCTCGGCGGGATCGTCGGCGACATCATAGTACTCGATAGGCTCAAGGCCGCGGGGATTCCCTTCATTCGCCAGGATGAGTTTCTCTGTCCGGGTGCGCAAGGCTTGTAAGACGATCCCCTCCAAGTCGTTTTCGGCGTAAACCTGTCCGGTGAAATCATTCTTGAATACACCTTCGGCTACAAGGGCCATACCGGGCATTTCCTCGGGTTTTTGAAGCCCGGCAAGACTGAGCATGGTAGGCGCGA
>JAWODE010000703.1:0-3582 GCA_046483455.1 Candidatus Hydrogenedentota bacterium
GCAACCAATTATAGGGAAGATTCAGGGCACAGAGGATCTTGTTCTGCGCAACGCGGAGGTTGGAAAGAAGGGCATCCGCAGATGGCGCAGATTGGCGCAGATGTTGAAGGCATCACGGAAACGACACGGGTGTGTGTCTTGCTTCTCAGCGTTCTCCGCGGGTCTGCGTTGAAATGATCTTGAGAATGCACCACCAAGGCACCAAGACACCAAGCGGTAAGGAATGCCGAGCTGGCGCTCGGCGGTCCCAGGCAGGAACCTGCCGCAATGTTCTCCTTCCGGGTGTAGCGTTCGCCCTTGTGGCGGACGTCCGGGATTCCCGACGCCTGACGCAAGGTCAGGCGCTACAGTTTTGAGATCCAAACGGCCCATCTTGTTAATCCTGTTAATCCTGTCAAATGTTGAAGGTATGCCGAGCTGGCGCTCGGCGTTCCCAGGCGCTTGGCGGTCCCCAGGAGAATAGAAGGGGATTACGGTCCATTTTTTATGATGTGGCAAAGGAATCTGGGCAGCTTATTCGTGTTTTTCCGGATTAATATCGGTCAGCGTCAGAACCAGGACCAGTTGTCCTTCTTCGAGCTTGAGTCCTCCGACTTTAAAGGGTTTTTCAGAGACGGCCACTAGCTTACACCGGAGGATTTCTTTGTACTTGCGCTCGGGGTTCTCGCCTTCTGAATGGTCTTTTGAGTTGTCTCTGTCGTCTTTTTCCTCGGGTTCTTCTTTCACGCGCATCTGCACGCGGATGGTGCAGCGAATCCGATTATGGGAAATGCGTTCGATGGGCGTGAGAATGAGGGTATACTCGCGATTGAGAGGGATTTTGGTGTCTTTCCCGTAAGGAGCAAGGGTTTTCACAGCGCGGAGTTTCCGGAAATCATCGAACTGCTTGAGGTCTTTGACCGTTTCTTTGATGGATGCCACGCTCGAGTCGAATTCGCGTTTCTCATGACCCTGATGGGTCGCTCGCACAGCGATAAGCATGACGGACACCGGTGACGGCGGGGCTTCCATTGCTTCCTGGGCTGCAAGGGACGTCACACATAGCGCGAATGTGGTCGCCAAAGCGGCGAAAGTCACGGAAGATCTCCTTCCGGGATGTCTACCCAGACAGTCATGGTTCCGTTTTCGGTGTTGTAGTAGCCAACCTCCGCGCCCTCGATAAACGTATCCACCTGCTCGACTTCCGCGGAGACGTTTTCCGGGGACGGGGTAGCCATTACGAAGATCGAGATTGCGGCAATTACCGAGGCCGCGACGGCCGATGCGATAGTCAACACGCCCCGGTAGTGTCGGCGAGGAGGAGCCAAGTGTTCGCGAATGCCTTCCATGAACGCGGGAAATTGCGCCGGCTTAATGGTCTCGCGATGCGAAAGTTCTTGTGCGCCTTGGCGTAGGCTCTTAAGGGTGTTGAAATGTGCCGCGCACTTTGCATCGTTGGCGATGAGTGTTTTCGCCTCTGCTTCACACGACATATCCCCATCGAACCAGCGTTCAATTGTTTTGAGGTTCCGGTTCATGAGTGTGCTCCCGTCAGGCCCATTTGTGTCAGGCCTTTTTGCAGTTTTTTCCGTGCGTGATGCAATCTGCTCATCACCGTTCCTATATTGCAGTTCATTACTTGGGCCATCTCCTCGTAGGAGAGCCCTTCGAATTCTCGTAAGATAAATGCTGTTCGATGTTTATGCGACAATTTGTCTAACGCCTTCTGTACGGCCTCGCCGATTTCCCGCGCTTCCAGGCTCCGGTCGGGAGGAAGCACGTGTGTCGGAGCATCCGCTGCGTAACGGCTTTCATCGAATGAGACGGTCTCGAGCCGCCGTTTCTTCAAATAATCCTTGCACTGGTTTGCGGTAATGCGCATAAGCCACGTCTTAAAGCTTGAATCGCCCCGGAACTTTGCCAAGGCGTTGTGGGCTTTGATAAAGACCTCCTGCGATACATCCCATGCTTGCTCGCGATTCCTGACGAAATGATAGGAAAGCGCGAAAACCTCGTTGCGATAACGCTTTACGAGCACTTCGAAAGCGTCAGCATCGCCAGTTATCGCATGAGCAACCAGCTCACCATCCTTGGAATCGGTGCCGATCGCAGTTTGCTGTTCTTGCACCTGATCCTCGGGAATTTCGCAAAGAACCGTTGTATCCAGTGCGATGCTCAATTGTCCATTCTCCTCACCCAATAAACGTAGACGAGTCTTTCGCGGAAATATTTAACAGATTTCGCTCAAATTGCCCATTGGCACCCTGTTTTTCATCTGCATTAAGGGAGTGGTCTTATTGAATTACCAGTTGCGTGCAACCACGAAATCCACGATTCCGGCCATGGAATCGCGATAGGGACCTGGAGGGAACTCGGCGGCGGCTGCATGGGCTTGGGCGGCGTAGTCTCGTGCGATGGCTTCGGTACGTTCGGCGGTTTTTGTGACTGTGAGCATATCCAGGACCCATTCATGGTCTTCGGCGGTGACCTCCGTGCCGCGCATGCCGTCCAGGCGGCGCTTACCGGCGTCATCGAGGCCGTCTTTCATGAACAGAATAGGAAGTGTCTGTTTGCCCTCGACGATATCCGAGCAGGAGGGTTTGCCTAATACCGAGGCGTCCTGCTGAAGGTCGAGCAGGTCGTCGATAATTTGAAACGCGATGCCAAGAGCCATGCCATAGTCGTACAAAGCTTCGCTTGGACCATCCTTAAGCAAACAGGCAGGGATGTTGCAGGCGGACGCAAACAAGCTGGCGGTCTTTTTTTGGGCGATTTCCAGAACTTCAGTTTCGGTCATCGGACCTTTGCCGTTGGCGAAGCATTTGAGTTCGGCCTCGGCCATTTCCCGGATGGATTTTATGGCGCTCGAAATGACGCATGTGGAGTTGTAGGACGTCATCATTTCGATAGCTCTGGCAACGAGATAGTCGCCGGCGAGGATGGCTGCGTGGTCGTCCCAGCGGGCATTGAGTGTGTGCATACCACGGCGAATACTCGCGCGGTCTATCACGTCGTCATGAGTGAGTGCGGCCACATGGAGCAACTCGATACCCGTGGCCAGTTTTACAAAAGGACGGGTGTTTTGGGCGCCCGAAACCCCCGCTGAAAGCAAGCACAAGGCAGGCCGCAGCATTTTACCTCCGGCCTGCACCGAGGGCATGGAGGGCCCGTGTACCAGTTGGAGGGCTTTGGTCCAGAAATCGCCCACATGCGCGGAAACGGCGTCGATATTGTCCCGCACGGGGGCGTAAAGCTCTTTGAGTGTAAGTGTTTCCAACATATTGCCGAATTTTACCACAGGCAAACTATCCTGCGCGAACGAAGGATTTCGCCGGTTTGCACATATCGCACGTTACCCTTGAGCAAACGCCCTTCAATCGTGATTTACTCCCCCGATTTCAAGGACAAACCAAGGGACTTCGATCGATCCACTGCGTTTTTGCTCGGGTGGGTTCGTGATAAAGGTAACGCTGAAATAATGCGTAACTTGCCTGTTGACAGCGATTTTACCGTTATTCAGTGCGATTATTGTATTGCGGCTGGACCCCAGCGCGGAGCACGCGAGTCGAACGTGATCGTCTATTTCTTCAGTTCCAGCCAGTC
>JAWODE010000716.1:0-6559 GCA_046483455.1 Candidatus Hydrogenedentota bacterium
AGGTAAAGCCGAGAACGCCGAAACGTCCATTCCACATCCTGGGGCGTTTCGAACTTTTCGCCCAATTGCATCGCCAAGGCGTAAACGCGCCGCAGGTCCGCGTCCGATAATGGCGGTCGATTGGCCCGGGCCTTCGGCAACATCCGCACCTCCACACCGTCCCGCGATAAGGCCACATACGTCTTCCGTTCCGCCGGATCAAACTGCACCAACTCCCCGGTGCGGCGGTCGAGGGTCCAGCGATCCGGCGCCACCGTGCCATCTACAAGACCCTGGTTGATGCCGTGTACAGCCTCTACCGCCACGCAGTCTGGTTTCACAGGATGTCGGCCGAAAACCACACCGGATCGGGTGCCCGGTACCAGCTCTTGAACTACGACCGCCATCGCGCTGGTCTCGATGTCTAACCCAAGCTCTTTTCGGTAAAGGAGTGCGGCGTCCGACCACAGGGAGGCCCAAACCAACCGAATATGTCGGAGAATGGCCCCGGCTTCGCGCACATTGAGGTACGATTCGTGAAGTCCCGCGAAGGACTGACCGGATGCATCTTCAGCCGGAGCAGACGACCGCACGGCAACGGGCCTGTCTTCAAAGCGCTTCTGGACGGCATTCAGGAGTGACCGGCGAACTTGGGATGGCAAGGGCGCTTTCAGGAACGCGTTGCGAATTCGCAACGAGGCGTCCCACATTTCCTCCCAACGCATCTGGTCAACGGGCCGCCTCGACAACTCACGGTGGATCTGGGTCGCGATTCCGGACGCTCTAAGATACCGATGGTAAGCTTCGGTGGTCACCGCGAGGCCATCTGGCACCATTGTCCCCGCCTGAGCAAGCGCGGCAAGAGATAATGCTTTTCCGCCCACCAGCGATGCATGCTCCGGACGGATCTTCTCGAACGGCACAACCAGCATGCTCAAGACACCACCAGTTCAACCACATCCTGAAAACGCCGGACCAACACATACTTTTCGACCCGCACCCGCAGGAACGCGCAATTGGGCGACATAACGAATTCCTGGAGATGCGGGTGTTTGCCGAGAAATCGCCGCAGATCTAGGCTTCGATGCGACTTTGAGGCCTCGATGGCCCGCCCACAGGCGGTCACGCCCATCGCTTCATAGAAGTCCGCCGGGTCATGGGTTCGGTCGTCAAACGTCATTGCCACGCGCTCATCCGCCATGATGTTGGCGAATTTGCGCGTCGAGCGGGCGGTTGCGAAAAAGATGGATTTCAGGTTCGGTGAAACGCTGAAGCCGACCAGTGTGCCGTAAGGTTGTCCCTGGTTATGGGTGGCGAGAACGGCAACCTGCTGGGAGAGCAGGAGTTGACGGACCTCGTCGAGAGGGTCCACTTGGCCAGCGTTTCGGGAAGCCTTCTCCGCCACGTTCTTCTCTCCTTTGACGATCTGGTTTTTAATTATACACCAGGCCGGGAAAGGAATTGCAGCCGACAGCTGCAATAAGTAGCCCCTAAAAGAGTGTTAAGAATGAAGGTACCCTATTAACGGAACGGCGAAAGGCGGGGGCAAACCCGGAGAACTGTAATGAGTAGACGCGACACGCGAACAGCAAGGCCGATGCATGCCTGGCTCGCGGCGGGCTGTGCGATTGTTTTATTTGGTTGCCCGGCGAAGCATCCGCCGGAGACCGTAGACGACGTGGATGTGGAACGATACATGGGCACTTGGTACGAGATTGCCAAGTTCCCTGTCTTCTTCGAACGGGGTCTTGTGGGCGTGACCGCGGAGTACGAACTGGAAGATGACGGCCGAATTCACGTGACGAACCGAGGTTTCAAGGAATCCTTTGATGGCGAGATTTCCAGCATCGAAGGCTATGCCAAGATTCCTGATCCGGAGAACCCGGCGAAACTTCGCATTCGTTTCAACCCCTTCCCAGCAAGGCTATTCGCCGCCAACTACTGGATTATCGATCTGGACGAAGACTACGAGTACGCTGTGGTGTCCAATCCATCGCGGAAAGTTCTCTGGATCCTCAGCCGTACGCCGTCAATGGACGAGGCCCAATACGAAGAAATTGTCAAGCGTTTGGGACAGCGCGGATTCGAGATCGAACGGCTCGAGAAGATGCCGCAGCCGGCCTCCCAAAAGAAGGATATCTAGGAGACACCGTTATGTCAGAGCTTGCTCAGGCCATTGCATGCGCTTTTTTGACGTCATTCTGCGGGGCGGCGGAAATTGCGTCGGAAGGCGCCTCGCCTGGAAACGACGCGGTCAATAGCGTCCAAGTAATCAAGGAGGCCCAGGATATGGACTCGACCCCTATCATGGACTTCGATGAGAAATCCGATCCGTGGCGAACAATCAACGACGGTGTGATGGGGGGTATGTCGTCCAGCAACTTTAGCGTCAAAAAAGGCGTCGCGCGCTTCGAGGGAACTGTGTCCTTGGAGAACAACGGCGGTTTCGCCTCGGTCCGTTCACGCCCTCAGGACTACGATCTCTCCCCGTTCCGGGGCATGCTGCTTCGGGTGCGCGGCGATGGAAAGCGCTATGCGTTCCGCGTGCGCACAACAAGTGCCTTAGACGGCATCAGCTATGAGGCCCGCTTCAGAACTGTTCCGGATCGGTGGCTCACAGTGCGAATCCCCTTCGAGGCGTTCCAACCGGTGTTTCGGGGACGCCTCGTCCGAGAAGCAGAGCCCCTCGACCTGCACTCCGTAAAAACCTTCGGATTCCTCATTTCCGACAAGCAGACCGGTAAATTCCGTCTTGATCTTGACTGGCTGAAGGCATACATGCCGGATGCGGAGGGATAGCATGTGGTGCACTTTTCCATCATCACCTTGCTGATCGGTTGCGAAGCAGCGGTTCTCTGGATGACACGCTTGTATGATGGGCACCGGTTTATTCGATGTAAAGGCGTGATCGCTTTAGGCTGGGAGCTACGCGTCAGGGCTTTAGCCCTCGACTTATGAAGCTCACCGGGGGCACATTCTTGACGCGGAAAGCACTGCTATTCGAGTCGGTCTACGTTTCGTGGCATAGAACGGGCGGACCTCTTCGCTGGCGGCACGCCGGCATGGCACCCGTCAAGTATATATTAAAAAAGGACTTACGCGCCCCAGGGCAATTGTGCACGCGTGCTTTCTTGCCATCGGCAGAGGCTCTCGGGGGTGTGCTATTCATTATATACGTACTCGTCAAAAGTAGCCTCTTAGCGATTGAATACCACGGAATTCTAGCGGGAGCTTAGCTGTTGGTGTCTACAAGAAAGGAGTCTACCATGACAGCATGGACGATATTGTTTGTCGCGGGGTTGGCATTCGTGTTCTCGCTTGGCGGCTGTTCAACAGCTGATGTTTCGTCACATGCGCCGACGAAAAGCGTACTGCGCCACACGATGTCTAACATCGATGGTGAGGCAGTGAATCTCGCGCAATACCAAGGGCAGGTCGTGCTGATCGTCAATGTGGCTTCGAAGTGCGGCTTCACACCGCAATACGAGGGGCTCGAGGCCCTCTACCGCCAATACAAGGACAACGGCTTCGTCATACTGGGTTTCCCTGCCAATAACTTCATGGGACAGGAGCCGGGTACAAACGCCGAGATCAAGACGTTCTGTTCCACAAAGTACGACGTTACTTTTCCCATGTTTGCCAAGATATCGGTGAAGGGAAAAGACATGGCGCCGCTCTACCAGGACTTGGTTTCAGAAGAATACAGCGGGAAGCACAGCGGCACTATCAAATGGAATTTCACCAAGTTCCTCGTAGGACGCGATGGCATAGTGCGGGCGCGATTCGGCTCGCGCACCAAACCACTGGACCCCAAGATAGTTCGAGCGATCGAAACCGCCCTCGAGGAGCCAAGGAGTTGATGGTCCCATTGAACAATGGGACAGCCAACGTGATAGCTATAGCCACGTAAGTCAGCCCATATCAACTCGCTTCGAAAATCATGCCGCAAGTGAGCGTTTATTGAGGACCCCCGCATGGATTCCACCCATGGCGACACATGTTTGGCTCGGCCACTTGCTCAGTGCCGAGCGCGCTTGGTTAGGATGCATAGTAGGAATAGCCAGAAAGAACCTAAATCATTAATAGCCGTTCCTAGGATTTCGGTTCCTGTTCGACCGACTTTTGAACCCAGTTTGATGATATTGTTTCCGATACTTTGATGATCATTCCTCCGTGATAACACCCCTGACGGACATTTTACCGATTCTCCTTGTGCCCATTCTTCACGCGACGGGTTCGGTAGTATCACGCGTTGTTTTGGTATCGATGCAGCCTTGCTCGTCCAACCAGAGCCGGTTGCTGGTGAGGAAGCATTCTCAATTGATGCCCGCATTTGCGGAGACATCCTATGATTCTCTGCAGACTTCCGCGCTTCTGTGCCCAGATCGGATTGACCACCTCTTTTCCAAAAAAATTGATAGCTTATGGTCCCGGGATTTATGATGGCTTCCTTATTCGCCAAGGGTGCAAGACTTTCTTGAGCATCTACTGTAAACAAGGCGGTTCTAGTTTGGAGTTCCTATCGGGGGTAAATAAAGGATGCTTATCATGAGATTGAGTCATGAAAAGATGAAAGACAGCTTTCCGGCGATGGCGGTATGCGTGGTGATGTCTTTGAGCTGCATTCTGGCGTCGCATGCAGCGTGTGCGTATGAAACCGGCGATCCCGAGGACCAGGGCTACGTCATCAGCGACGAGGACCGGGCGAAGATTGCGGCAGCTCTTCCCGACAACGCCCCCGTGACCCCTGAGAAACCCAGAACGTTGCTCATATTCGATCTCAATGTCGGGTACGGCGGCCATCCCTCGCGCTTCTACGCGAATCTGGCCTTTCAACAGATGGGCGCGAAAACCGGCGCCTTCGACGTGGTCATTAGCCGCGACCCCGCGGTCTTCCAGAAAGAGAATCTGGCCCAATTCGATGCGGTATTCTTAAACAACACCGTAGGAAACCAGTTCGAGGACCCGAAGCTCAGGCAAAACCTGCTGGAATTCGTCTATGGTGGCGGGGGCCTCATGGGCGTGCACGGCACAACGGTCGCTTTCTGGAACTGGGGTGAAGGCGGAGGCGACGACTGGCCGGAATTCGGGCGCATGCTCGGCGGGCGTGGCGCCAACCATCGCGAAGCACACGAACAGGTGTACATGAAAATTGATTCCCCGGATCATCCACTCGTGGCGCCATTCCCGGAAGACGGCTTCGAGCTTCGCGACGAGTTCTTCCGTGTGGGCGATCCTTACTCGCGCAAACGCGTGCGGGTGCTCTTCAGCATCGACACCGAGAAGACCGACCTCAGCGGGAAGCCCCACGAACGGAAAGACCAGGATTACGCCATGGCGTGGGTGCGCCATTACGGCCGGGGACGGGTCTTTTACTCGACCATTGGCCACAATCCGTACCAATTCTGGGACCGGACCCTACTCCAGTTTTATTTGCGGGCGGCCCAATTCGTGCTCGGCGACCTCGATGCGCCGACCATCCCAAGTGCGCGACTGACTCCGGCCATCAAAGCGCAAGAGAAGCTCGGCTGGCGCTTGGGCGTCACGGCATATACCTTTCACCGCTACACGCTCCTCGAAACCATCGAGAAAACAGACCAATTGGGCGTGGCCTACTTGGGAGGACTGGATTTCCAGAAGGTCGGCAAAAACATTGACAAAAACTTCAACGCCGACCTCAACGATGAGGAACTCAAAACCATTCGCTTGAAACTCGACGACGCGGGCGTCCGCATGTTGACGTGTTTTTACTCCGTGATTCCCGGCGATGAAGAAGGATGCCAAAAGGTCTTCGAGTTCGCCCAAAAAATGGGAATCCAAACCTTGATTTCCGAACCCCCCTTGGAAGCGCTCGATACCATCGAGCGGTTCTGCGAGGAGTACGACATCTTCCTGGCCATCCACAATCACGATCAAAAGGCGTCGCCGAACTACTGGAGCCCCGACGCGGTGATGAACGTCTGCAAAAACCGCGGCCCTCACATCGGCGTCTGCGCCGACGTAGGTTACTGGATGCGTAGCGGCATCGACCCTGTCGCGGCAGTCAGCACAATCGGAGAACGCCTCTTCGTGGTCCAAATGCATGATCTTCACGAACTGGGCTCGGAAGGGCATGACGTACCGTGGGGAACGGGCGCCGGGAGAACGAGAGCGTTTCTGGAAGAAATACACCGTCAAGGTCTTAAGCCCAAAATGTTCGGGCTCGAGTATTCCTACGATTGGGAGGACTCGATGCCGGAAGTCGAGCAGTCGGCGCGATTTTTCGACCAAGTAACCCTGGATTTGGCGGAGTAGCGGCCTGATGAATGAAACAAAACGCAACAAATGCAAAGGAATACAGTGTGAACGACCTGATGGAAAAGCTTAAAGCCTACGACTGGGGCGGAGACCGGGGGTCGCTGGCCGGTATCGACGATTTGATCGTTGCGGCCCACGGCGACAAGAACAAGCAGGCGGAAATCGAGACAGCGTTACTCGAGGTTCTGCAATCGGACGTGAAGCTCCCTGCGAAGGAATACATCTGCCGGCAACTCGCTCTCATCGGTACGGCCCGTTGTGTGCCCGTCCTTGCCAAAATGCT
>JAWODE010000261.1:0-9070 GCA_046483455.1 Candidatus Hydrogenedentota bacterium
TGGGTGAGCAGGCCGACCCGGTGGATACGTGCGTGATGGCCCGCGGCGAAGCCCAGATGCGCCAGTGCGATGTAATTATCATGGACACTGCCGGGCGCTTGCATGTCGACGAGCAGATGATGGCCGAGGTACGGCGCATCCAGAGCCAGGTCTCGCCCCACGAAATCCTGTTTGTTGCCAACGCCATGACCGGGCAGGACGCGGTCAACAGCGCGAAGCAGTTTCATGAGGCGCTGCCCCTGACGGGCGTAGTGTTAACCCAGATGGATGGCGATGCGCGCGGCGGCGCGGCGATCAGCTTGATTAGCGTCACCGGTTGTCCCATCAAGTTCGTGGGTACAGGCGAAAAACTCGATGCCCTCGAACCGTTTCACCCCAAGCGCATGGCCGACCAAATTCTGGGCATGGGCGACGTGGTGTCGCTCGTTGAGAAAGCCCAGGAAGTTGTCGATAAGGAGCAGGCCCTCAAGTTTCAGGAAAAAGCCCGCAAGGCCACGTGGGACCTCGAGGATTTCCTGCAGCAAATGCAACAACTCAAAAAAATGGGATCCGTCGGGGACCTGGTTCAGAAGATTCCCGGCATGAAAAAGATGATGGGCAAAGGGATGCCGGAGGTCGACGATGACCAGATGAAGTACATCGAGGCCATCATTTACTCGATGACCCCTCAAGAACGGCATAGACCGAAGCTTATCAACGGCAGCCGGCGGAGGCGCATCGCCGACGGGAGCGGAACCACCGTGCAGGAGGTCAACCGCCTGTTGAAGGACTTCGAGCAGATGCGCAAGATGATGAAAAAAATGATGAAGGGCAGCAAAAAAGGCCGCAAAGGCATGCCGATGATGCCCGGATTCTAGCATTTAGCGTTCGTTACGGCGATTCATAATAGAAGGCGCCTGGTCCATAGGGCTTAGCAGGAGGGCCGCGCGAAAATCGCGGCCGGGAGAGAAAGGAACAATGGCAACAGTAATACGTCTGAAGCGAGGCGGTCGTACGCACGCCCCTTACTATCGGGTGGTCGTGATGGATGGACGGAACCGCACCCGGGGCCGCGTGATCGAGGAAATCGGCATCTACCACCCCTGCGCACGGCCCGAACCACGCGTCGAGATCGATACGAAACGCGCCCTGCGATGGCTGAACAACGGCGCGCAGCCCTCGGATACGGTCCGGTCCGTCCTGACCAAAAAAGGCATCATGGAAATGCACGCCAAAGGCACCAAACCGGAAGACCTGCCGGATGAAACCCCGGATGAAACCCCGGCGGAGGAACCGGCCGCGGTAGCGGAGCCCAAAGAAGAAGCGGCAGCCGAAACCGCCAAGTCCCCGGCGGAAACCGAGGGTTAAGTAAGCACCGCCGGGCGACCATCGCCCCGGCATAAGCGCCGCGCAAAGGATTGGCAACGTGAAGCAACTCATCGAGTTTATTGCGAAAAAGCTGGTCGACCATCCAGAGGATGTGCAGATAACCGTCATCGAAAACGAAGATGGCCAGTGCTATGAACTGCGCGTTCACGCCGATGACATGGGCAAGGTCATCGGCCGGGACGGGCGCACGGCGAAAGCCATTCGCACCATCCTCAATACGGCCGCAAACAAACAGGATACGCGGGCAACGCTCCAAATCGTGGAGTAGGGTACGCGTTTCGAGGAGCCATGACCAAGCGCACCGTGGTGGCCGGCAAGGTTCATTCCGTTAGCCCGGGCAAGCGCCAGGTGCGCATACGGCCCGCTGCCGAGGATGTTCCCGATAAGGCCTTTTTGGGCCGTCTCAGGCTTCGGTTGACGGATGGCCGCGAAGTAAGGCCCTTGGTGGCAACATTGCGGCGGCCCGGTGAGAAAGTGGTCGTGGAATTGACGCCGGGGACACCGCGCGACAGCGTGGCCGGCATGCGCGGGGCGGACGTCTTGTGGGAAACGGATGAAGCCGCAATCGCCCTTGTGGGCCGCCTTGACGTCGAGGCCCTCGTAGGCATGCGGCTGGTTGGCCCTGACGATACCGCCATTGGCGACGTCGTGGGCGTGCTCGAGACACCCGCCCACGCGGTTATAGAAGTAAAATGCCCGGATAGCCGCAGTCTCTTGCTGCCGGTTATTCGGGAAACAATTGAAAAGATAGATTGGGAGTCGGGGGTTATTCTCGTAGGAGATATCACCCCGTTCGCGGTGGACGATGCGCATTGATGTCCTCACGCTCTTTCCCGAGTTCTTCGAGGCGCCGCTGAAGGCGAGCCTCCTGGGCAAAGCCATTGACGAGGGCGTGCTCGAGGTCGCGGTAACGAATGTGCGTGATTTTACGACGGACCGTCACCGTACGGTGGACGACGCGCCTTACGGCGGCGGGCCGGGCATGGTAATGCGGTGCGAACCGCTTGCCGCGGCCATTGAAAGCCTGGCGGGGCGCAATGCGCTACGGCGCGTGGCGCTGATGACGCCCCGGGGCCGGCGGCTCGACCAGGCATTGGTGCGCGAACTCGCGCAGGAGCCGGACTTGGTGCTGGTGTGCGCCCGGTATGAAGGCGTTGACGAGCGTGTAAGCACGGCGCTCTGTACCGACGAGATTTCGATCGGCGATTACGTGCTCAGCGGAGGCGAATTGCCTGCGCTGGTAACAATTGAAGCAATAAGCCGGATGCTGCCGGGGGTTGTGGGCGATTGGGAATCCGTTGCGACGGACTCGTTTTACAACGGCCTTCTGGGGCCGCCCCAGTACACGCGCCCGGCCGTGTTCCGCGGCCTGGAAGTGCCGGCGGTGTTACGTGAAGGCAACCATGCCGCCATCCAGCGCTGGCGCCGTAAAGAAGCGTTGCGTTTGACGCGTGCCCGGCGTCCGGATTTGTTGAACCATTGCAGCGAAGAGGACCGTCTGCTCCTCGAGGAAATCGAGCGGGAGGAAGCAGAACGGAAGCGAGGAGAACAGCCGTGAAATTCGTGAAGGCAGTCGAAGAACTCAGTCAGGAGCAGAAAAAGGCCGCTGAGAATATCCCTCAATTCAATATTGGCGACACCGTGCGCGTCCATTTTCGGATTGTGGAAGGGGAAAAGGAGCGCGTTCAGGTGTTCGAAGGCGTTGTCATCGGTCGCAAAGGTGGCGAGAGTCCGAACGCCAAATTCACGGTGCGCCGGGTGGCTTTTGGGGTAGGCGTCGAGCGCGTGTTCCCCTTGCACTCGCCGCGGGTCGAAAAAGTCCAAGTTATTCGGGAAGGCCACTCGCGCCGCGCAAAGCTGTATTACCTGCGCCAACGTGTCGGCAAAGCCGCCCGCGTCAAAGCACGGGCCCGCTCCACAAGCACCAAAGAAGAACAATAGACGGCGTCTTTGGCGGCTGTTGCTCCCGATTCGATAACGAGTTACGCCCGCATCCGCGTCCGCCTTGCGGTTGACGCGCATGCGGGCTATTCTACGGGGGTTGTACGATCCGGAGCAGTTTTCCCGAGCGACAACCGGCACCGGGATAAAAGCAATGGCGAAACGGACCTTAAACGAGTTGCGCGCCCGTGTTGAAGCGGGACCGCCCTATGCCCAGGACTTTCTGGCGGCGTTGCGCCACGATCCCCGAGCCGGGGCCCGCAGGCTGTACGCCTCCTGTATGCGCCAAATACGCCGGCAAACGGCGCAGTGGCGCGAGGAACTGCATGCTTTCGCCTTCGAACGCACAGCTAAAGAACAGGGATTCATACGAATCGCGGGCGTCGATGAGGCAGGGCGAGGCCCCCTGGCCGGACCGATCGTGGCCGCGGCCGTGGTACTGGACCATCCGATCCCCGACCTCAACGATTCCAAACAGGTGGACGCGGAACATCGGAATCTCTTCTATGAGATGTTGTGCGCTGGGGCGCACGCCATCGGGGTAGCTGTAGTGCCGCCCGAGGAAATCGACCGCATCAGCATTCAGTCCGCCAACTACGCGGCTATGTACCGCGCCGTTCTGCAACTCGCCCCGCCGCCGGACTATCTCCTGGTCGACGGCTTCGAAATCCTCGGATGCCCTATCCCCCAGTGCCGGCTCGTCAAGGGCGATTGTCGCTCGCAATCCATTGCGGCCGCAAGCATTATCGCTAAGGTCACGCGCGACCGGATTATGGAAGACCTCCACGGTGAGTTTCCTCAGTACGGGTTCGCCCACCATAAGGGATACGCAACCGGTGAACACCTCGCGGCCATCGAACGATGTGGGCCATGCCCTCATCATCGACGCTCCTTCGCCCCGTTTACCCAGCCCGTGCGAACAGGATATTTGTTTCCCGAACTCGATGAGGATTCGCATTCATGCGCACGTTGACTGCCGCGTTCTGTCTTCTAATCATCCTGGGTTGCAGCACCATGCCCCCACCCCCTCTGGAAATCAGTCCGCGTGCAAAAGCGTTCAATCATTACCTTATGGGCGACATCCACCGCAGAAACGGCCGTTTCGAGGAAGCCATCCATGAATTCATTCAGGCCTACCACTACGCTCCCGACGAGCCGTTTCTCGCCAAGCAGATCGTTCGCGGATATCTCATGACACACGACCTCGAGAGCGCTCGTGGATATGCCGAAGCGCTTATCGAAGAGTATCCGGAAGACCCCGCGGCGTGGTTCATCCTTGGGCGTATCTACCGCCAGCAGGAACGCTATGACGAAGCTTCCGATGCCTTCACGAAAGCCCTCAGCCTCACCTCGTTCAACGTCTTTATCTATGACGAACTTCTCAAGGCCGAAGAAGAGTCCAACGACCTGGTTTCGGTGGTAGAAATCTACACGAAACTACTCGAATTGCACCCCCAGTCGGCCATCCTGCAAGAACGCCTGGGCCTCAGTCTCGCCCGAATCGGCGACAATGAGAAGGCAAAGATTTATCTCCAGAAAGCCCTCGAACTCGACTCTACTCTGGACGATGCACGCAATATTCTGGGCCTGATTCATCTCGAGTTGCACGAAAACGAATCGGCGGCGGCGCAGTTACGGCGTTATCTGGCATCTTCGCCCGACGACACCTCGGCGCGCGAGCATTTTGCCGCGGCGCTGGTACGTTTAGGGCGCTATGACGAGGCGCTGGAAGAATTCGACGCCCTGTGCGAACAAGAAGAGGCTCAACCGCGCCATCATCTTGCCCGCATGTTCCTGCTGATGCGCACGGACAATACGGCGACTGCCGGACGCGTCGTTCCGCCAAACGACGCCCCTATCGTAGGAACGCTCTTCCGGGCACTCGCGCGGAAAATGTCCGACGAGCCCTATCTCCCCCTGCTGGAATCCCTCGATGACGTGGACGGCGACATCCACACGGAAAGCCAGGCCTACCTCCAGGAAATCCTGCTCCTCTTCGGTGAACACACCACCGGCGATTACCTCCTCGAAATCATGGACGACATAACCGAAACCGGATTTGCCTCGTTGCGGTTCAACATTCTACGCGCACGCATTCTTATGGTGCAGGAACGCTACCGGGCAGCCGAACGTATCCTGACCGATACACGTGACCGTTTTGGCCCGAATAAATGGGTGCACTACTACCTGGCCGTCGCTTATGAGGAGATGGGCGAGCTATACAACACCGAGAAACACCTTAAAGCATGTCTCGAACAAGACCCGAACGACCCCGATGTGCTCAATTTCCTCGGATACTTATACGCCGACAACAACTTCAAACTCGACAAGGCCGAGGAATTGATCGACCGCGCGCTGGAAATGTCCCCCGAGAACGGCTTCTACCTCGACAGCCTCGGGTGGGTCTACTACCGCCAGGGTAAGGCTGATCTCGCCATCGAATACCTCCGGCGCTCGATTCTGCGCCTCGAAACCGATGACGCCGTCGTGCGCGATCACCTTGGCGATGCCTACCTCCTCCAGGGAGAAGTCGGCAAAGCCCTCGAGGAATGGAAGCGCGCGCACCGCCTCGATCCCGAACTCGAAGGCGTCGCCGAAAAACTCGAACGCTACGGAAAAGACGACCAATAAGACCGGTCACAACGTCTCAGCACCCCTCCAAAGTCCACTTTGAGTAGTCACGCGAGCTTCGTGATTCGGGAAACCGGCTTTGCCTCGAAAATTTCAAAAACCGGGACTGTACCAAGGGAGCGACGAAGGAGCGAGACGGGACTGTACCAAGATTTTTGAACAACTCGCCCCGTCATTTGCATCGTCTACGGGTGAGCCGAACGACTCATGGTTGGCTGCCTCGAACTTTATATGGTGTGGTGCGACGCCGGCCCATCTGGTCATTATTAGAACGAGCGCGGACGTGTCCGTCCGCGGTGGTCTTATGGACGGGCTGGAAAGCCCGTCCTCCGTTGCCGGAGTGGAGACCACGCGCAGGCCCGCGTGGTCGGAAGAGTGTCGCGGTCGGAAACCGCGACACAGCGAGGGAGCCGAAGGGCTCATGGTTCGCTGCTTCTTCCGTCACCCCTGCGAAAGCAGGGGTCCAGTCCGGGTGCGTCCCGCAATACCGAAGGTATGCGTTTTACCACGCCACGCGTGGAGGGGCGTTGACTCCGGATGTGGCAGTTTGGTTGCGGCTACGCCGCGCTGTGTTCGGCCGTGTCCGTCCGTGTGGCGCTACCTCGAAAATTCGTCCGGTGTGGGACCGCCGCCCCGGCGGTCAGTATTACAAGGTGCGCGGACGTGTCCGTCCGCAGTTGTCTTATGGACGGGCTGGAAGGCCCGTCCTCCGTTGCCGGAGCGGAGACGATGCGCGGGCCGCGCGGTCGCGAATAGGACTGGGGCTTGCTGGCTGCGTCCGGACGTTTCCCCACACTAGTCAAGACGCAGCCAGTGCGGCGAAGCATCGTGCTGACAACTGGTTTTTTCGCACCTGGTTCCCTCGTAACATGGCCGTCTCGGCCATGATCCGCCACGGACGAGACGCCCGTGCTACGACGTCCTTCACCATCTGCGCGCATCTGCATCATCCGCGGATTGGTTCTCTTGAATTTCGCCAGAGGGTGGTCGCCGCCCCCGGCGGCGGGTCGAATAAGTGACCGGCGAGGGCGCCGGTCCCACACCGGAATAATGATGCGGGCGGAACGACCGGGTTACCAATTGTCGCTACCACAAGACCCGTTTTTGCGATGCGAATTACGTGCGATTGCCTTGGGCCGTCTCGGCAATCATCCGCCACGGGCGAGACGCTCGTGTTACGATGTCCATCTGCGCGCATCTACGTTATCTGCCGATTGGTTCACTTGAATTTCCCGGGAGCGTGCCACAGAATGCCGGCATGGGTGCGCACACAGCACAAAAAACCGCCAAAAGGCCGCGCCGCCGGCTACACCGGCTGTTGCAGGGAGGAATCATCACCGTGGCTACATTTGTAATGCTCGAGATTGTCCTTCGCGTGTTTGGCGTAACGGACCCCGTCCTCTACGAACGCGACCCTTGCCTCGGTTATCGCCTGAAACCTGCTCAACAGGTGTCTTACATAGGAAATGACATTATCATCAACGACTGGGGACTTCGTGACCCTCGCGCATTCGAGGGTCCTCCGCCGGCCGGGACGCAGCGCATCCTCGTCCTCGGCGATTCCGTGACGTGGGGCGGCATCCGGTTGCCCCAGGAAGCACTTTTCACCACTCGGCTTGAACATAACCTGGGCGTGCTGGGACATGATGCGGAGGTCCTGAATGCCGGCGTAAACGGGTATTCGGTCGCACAGATGGCAACGCTGTACGAAACGCATCTCGCGGACCTCTCGCCGGACCTGGTTCTGGTCTATGCCATTCCCCGCGACTTTCTGCGGCCTCCCACGGTAAAACTCGCGCGAAACAGCGTGGCGTTTCCTCTACAGCGTCCGTCTCTGGCTCTACCTGTTGCCCTCGATCTGGCACGCATAAATCTTCACAAGCGGCTGGATTGGGATTGGCTGGATATGGGACCTATCGCGAACGCTGCACCAAGTCAGTACGATGAAACGACAGCCCTCGGCGAAAATATCGCGGCGTATCAGCGGCTCGCTAAGGTCACGGGCGGCCGTTCGATGCTCCTTCTCGCTCCCACACGCAGTGGGAAGGGTGATACGACCGTTGAAGAAGCATTACAGGAAGCCGGGATTCCGTATCACCGTATCGGCGACCAAATGACAATGCACCTCTGGGAGCAGCGCTTCGCCGACGACGTGCATCTCACAGCCAGAGGACACGAAGCCGTGAGCGAAGCCATTGTGGAGACCCTCGTGACCGCGTCGACACCGCCCAAGGTCGATGTCACGCACGAAGAAAACGTGTATACGCACACCCCGGCCAACAACGGCTCGGGACCGTTTTGGAGCTTTGGCTGCACAACCATCGCTCGCTTGGGAGATGCGGTCTTCGTGTCTGAGATGGAGACCGGTGAAGACGTGCCGCCGCTGTGCAATACCCGCTGGCGCTTGCACAAACGCACGCAAGAGGGCTGGAGCCTCTTCGCTGACGCCGACGGCTACCGCCAGCGCGAACCGGCTGTTCTTGCCACCGCCGGCCCGGAAACCCTCTACCTTAACGTTAACGATTCCATGGAACCCCCCGGAACCAAATACGGTCCATGCACGCCCTATTTACTCAAATTCAGCCCGGGAAATGCGGCAAATCCAGCTGAATTGACGCCGGATTGGGAGGGGAAACCGCATTTCACCGACCATTCCTACCGAGGGTTCGCGGCCGACCGCGAAGCGGACGAACTGCTTATGCTCAATGAACATAGTAACCGGAGTCGGCAAGATCCAGGGCTGCCTGCATCCCCGCAATCCCTGCGCCGATGACCATTACAGTGCCGCTCTTTGTATTCTTATTGGCTTCCATTTCAACCTCTCAACTACTCAACTTGCAGTTTTAAATACGGGCACGCTATCACGGTGCCCCTTAAACATTACCCGATTCGTCTTTTCAAGGTCTGAAATCAGAAAAGAAATCCTGTCAAGATCAAGTCCGTTGCGGCCGCTAATGTCTCTCACAGAAGTCAAGCCTTCCGTCAATGCAATCCAGATAAGATTTTTCTGATACTCCCTTTCCAAGACTGATATCAAAATTTCCTCAAAATGATTCACGTCCCATTTTCGACCGTATACATCGCCTTTTGTCGTCAGGGAGACTTCCTTCCCAACCAGCCATCTTAGCGT
>JAWODE010000038.1:0-3955 GCA_046483455.1 Candidatus Hydrogenedentota bacterium
TGATATAACAGGTCTAACCATTCTTTCATATAGGGATGGTGACATGATATGGGCATATTTTCAAATCTTCCAGTAAGTGTCATATATATTTATACCGAAAGGGCTGGGCATAAGGATTAAATCTTCCGGGCTGTAGGCCCGGAACATGACCGGTCTCTGTGTACGCATGTTACGAGCTTTCAGCCCTTTTCCTGGGCCTTCAGCCCAGGATTGGTATGTTGCCGCGCCGTTGGCGCTCCAGAACGGCAAGGTAGAGGAGGCCCGTGCGGCCTTTCGATCAGGTATCCGGGGATTTCCCCTCTTGAGCACCATCAAAGTCCTTGCTACTATGTCTACACATTGATTGAGCGTGTGGCCAACTGGCAAGCAAAAGCGGCTGTTCTGTAGCTAACGTCCACAGAAATGGCGATTTGAGAAAAAGCACAGGGAGCGAATGTGATGGGAGATACATCGAAGTATGAATATACTCGCGGCAAAGAGGTAGACTTAAAAGCCGAACAGGAAGAAACCCTTCAGACCCCTGTTTTGCCTGCGAATTTTATCCTGCGCACAATGTATTTCACGATGGATGTCCTGTACGGCTCGAAAGGTTCTCTTCCCAAATTCAAGGTGATCGAGCTCCTTGCTTCGTATCCCTACCGCGCATGGGAAAACGGCTCCTACAACCGGGTCAGCCGCCGTTACGCGAAGGCGCGGTACGTTAAGGAAGGCGTGCTCGACAAAGACCTGCGCCATATCGAACTGGGCAGAGACGCCCAGGACAACGAACAAGACCATTTGACGATGATCGAAGACATCATGCGCCAAAAAGGTATGAAACAGGGATGGTTCAGGGGATTCCTTCTGCCGCGCTGCATGATAATGACGTACCACGTTCTTACCCGCGTGATGTATTTCGTCAAACCCGAGTGGTCTTTCTCGATGAACGCCCGATTCGAGTCCCACGCCGAGCATGAATACATGCGCCTCGTGCAAGACCATCCCGAATGGGAAGACGAACCCGTCGAGACCGTCCATTTCGAACGGTATCCCCGCCAGAAAACCATGGCCGACCTCTTCCGCCGTATCGGACTGGACGAGCGCGACCACATGAACGAATCCCTGGAAGAATACGAGCGGCTTACCGGAAAATCCCTGACCTGAGTAAAAAAACCGCCCTTTCCTGCGGGTAATGGAAACACCACAGGGGCAAAAAGACCAAAGGCATGCAAATAGAAAATAGGGTCCGGCAGTGGGCATAATCCGACCGGCGAGCGCGCCGGGCCCACACCGGACAACGGCGCTTCATCAATCAGGGGGATTTCAATCGTTATGCGCATCATTACCGAGCCTTCACGCAATCTTGATGTCATCGCTGAAGCCGACGTGGTCGTGGCGGGAGGCGGTCCCGGAGGATTGCCGGCCGCCATAGCCGCCGCACGTCACGGCGCCAAGGTCGTTCTCATCGAACGCTATGGTTTTCTGGGAGGACTAGCCACCGCCGGCCTGATTGCACCCATTCTCGGCCATACCGCCTCCCGCAGCAATCGGCCGGTCGTCGAGGGTATCCTCAAGGAGATGACCACACGCATGCACGCTATAGGCGGCGCACCTTCGTGGAAAGACGCCTGCCAGGAATGGGGGATCAACTTCGACGCGGAAGCGCTCAAGCGTGTTGCGGACGAGATGGTGCGCGAGGCTGGTGTCACGCTCCTGCTCCACACGCTGGTCACGGATGCCATTGTGGAAGACGGCCGGATTACCGCCCTCATAATCGAAAACAAGTCGGGCCGCGCGGCCGTCGCGGGTAACGTGTTCGTCGACGCCACTGGCGACGCCGATGTCGCCTTCCGTGCGGGGGCGCCCACGACACAGGGACGTCCCTTTGACAGGCGCGTACAATCGATGGGAACCTTCCTCCATCTTGGCGGTGTCCCTGACATGACCGAATCCGAAAAAGAGGCTGCCACTGAAAAAGTGCGGGCCGCTATTGAAGACGGCCGCCTCCATTTCTACCATCCCCAATTCATTGCCACCAACGACGCCCATCCCGACCATCTCTCGCCCAACATGACCCGATGGGCGGGGGACCCCACCAACGCGGAGGACTTAACTCGGGCGGAACTCGACATCCGCCGCGACGTGTGGGACTTTGCCGCCTTTCTCCGCGCCGAGGTCCCTGGTTTCGAAAAATGCTATATCCGCGCGACGTCCCCGCAGGTGGGCGTGCGCGAAAGCCGCCAGGTCGAAGGCGATTACACCTTGACCGGAAACGACGTCCACAAGGGGCGGAAATTCGAAGACGGCGTCGCCCGCAGCTCTTACTGGATTGATATCCACTGCCCTCTCGGGAAGGTGTATCCGGTCCATCTTTGCACCACCGAGTGCATCGAACAGGAAAAGTGCCCCTTCTGGGCCGCCGAACATGACAAATCCATGTTCGCCATGGACGCCCTCTATCCACCCGACGACGACTGGCACGACATCCCCTACCGCAGCCTCACCGCCAAAGGATTCGACAACCTCCTCATCTCGGGACGCTGTATTTCGGCGACCCACGAAGCCATGTCAGCCTTTCGCGTCATGGGCACCTGCATGGCCATCGGCGAAGCCGCCGGCACCGCCGCCGCCTTCGCCGGCCGAAAAGACGGCGCCGTGCGCGACGTACACATAAGCCTTCTCCGCGAAACCCTCATACAAGACGGCGCGTTGGTGTGAGCAGGAGATTTTTGATTCTGGTCGGACCAGGCCGCGCAAAAGTAAAAGGACAAAAAAGACCAAAAAGGCGGAAGGGACCGCAAGAAATGCCGGTTCGTTATTGGCCACTGCCTGCCGGCGGCTTCAGCGCTCATCCCTTCCCCAGCGACCTCTTTTTCCTGGCTCTTCCGAATTGAGTGTGGAGCATGTTAAAGTCCTTCGGCGCAAGTTGTTTTTTGGCAATGCCTTATGCGGTTCCGGCAAAGGGCGCGAATTCGCACCTATCCTGGTCCCCAGGCCGCGCCCGGACGCAGTGCCGCACAACCTACGTTTGCTGGCAGTTTACTCACCGCAATGTCTCTGTTCCGGTCGTTCGAGAGCTGGAAACGCTCCACTCTCGTTCCCGAAGAACCTTTTTCCTTTTCTGGTGTGGGACCGCCGCCCTCGGCGGTCATCCCCTTCCCAGGCTATCACTGCTTTTTTGACCGGCGAGGGCGCCGCTCCCACACTGGAAAACGCATAACGGCGGGTTGGAAAATTCGCCCTCCGTTACCGGAATCATGCGCACAGATGCCCATGCCGACTCAAATACCAACCGTTCCTCCTGGGAGCGCCAAGCGCCAGCTCCGCAGGGTTCCACACGCCCAGCGCATAAGAAAAAATAAATTACATAGCTCATGACGATGCCCCCTACCTGAAGGTCGCCCGGAAAGAGTGTGAGAGTTCGCGGATATTCCCTACAATTCTCAGCGTCCTCCGCGACTCTTCGTTAAAATATGCACCACGAAGGAGAAGAGAATGCCGACCTGGCGCTTGGCGATGCCAGGCAGGAAAGTGCCGCAACGTTGCCGCCCTATTGAATTCGGCGGCACGAAGTCGCCGCTACCTGATGATCCCAGTGGCCATCCCCCGTCCATATTTTTTCGCCGTGGTGCCACGAGCCCCAAAAAGCAAAGAAAAAGGGCTTACGCTTTCGCGTAAACCCTTTATTTTCAGTGGTGGGCCCGGTAGGAGTCGAACCTACGACCAAGTGATTATGAGTCACCTGCTCTAACCACTGAGCTACGGGCCCTTTTCGGAGCGTCGAGCGCAATAGTCTAGCCCAGATATTTCACAGCATTCAACCGGTCAGTATCCGCGCCTTACGCAAATAGTTTTGCAAGAGTGGATTGCGATCTTCGACCGCCGTAGGCTCCTGTGAAATATCCCAAAACAGTCTATTCGCAGAAAAAACATGTGCTCTCTTCACAACCCAAGTCTGCGCTAGCAGGTTATTGGC